>JAGWTK010000725.1 GCA_028876035.1 Bacteroidota bacterium | reverse complement strand
GATACCAGCAGCAGGGAAATAAACGGACTTACTTTTTTTACCGTGAGGAATACCTGCAACAGGATGGAGAGGAGTATGATAAAAATTTGCATGCTGGCGGGGAAGTTTAAAAGTTTAAGAGTTTAAGGTTTAAAGTTCCTTTTTGCAGCACCCAAAGTTTAATTGACAGTTGCCGCGGGTTGCGCGATTTGGATCGTTATTGTGCCGGAACCGAAAGTACGGCTTTGAATGCGGGCTTTGGTTGTAGCTGGCGATCCCATAACAGGGGATAGTTGGTGCGGCCCCGAACCGGGAAATTGTTCTTCCAGCTCATTCCGTCATGAACACCCCAAAAGGTAACCCTGGCCAGTTTATCGCGGCGGCTGTAAAAAATGGAAAATAAGTCGGCATAACGCTTCGCCAGTTGCGCCTGTACATTTTCGGGTAGTTCTTGCCGGTAGGGGTCAAGCAGGGCTTTGCGTGCCGTGTCCTGGCTTTGCCCGACTGCCATGGCTGGGTCGGCCGTTATCCTTTCATCAGGTTTGGGCAACACATCCACATCCAGTTCGGTAATCATTACTTTAACACCGCAACCTGCAAAGGCATCGATCGACGCTTCTATGTTTTCCTTATCCGGGTAGGTCAGCCCCCAATGCCCCTGCATTCCAACACCGTCGATTCGGATTCCCTGCTGTTGCAGTGTTTTAATCATGCGTACAATGCCAGCGCGTTTCCCCGGTTTCCAGGTATTGAAATCGTTGTAGTAAAGCTCCGTGTTCGGGGCGTATTGTGCAGCGAAGCGAAAGGCGTACGAAACCAGCGTGTCACCATCACCCATTGCTTTTACCCAACTTGTCTGTCGGTAATTGCCGTCATCGTCGATCACCTCGTTCACAACATCCCATCCGTTTACCCGGCCTGCATACCTGCCGGCCACCGTTTGGATATGTTGCCGCAGTCTTTCAATTTGCTCCTGTTTTGAATTCGGCTTGCCGTCTGCATTCGTAAAGAACCAGGCCGGGCATTGGTTGTGCCATACCAGGGTATGGCCTATAATAAACAGGTGGTGCTGCTCACCAAAAGCGACGAAATCATCCGCAGGTTTGAAATTAAACACATTTGGTTGTGGATTGATCACCGCAGCTTTCATTACATTTTCCGGCGTAATGCAGTTGAATTGCTTTAGCACGATTTCCTGTACGGCTTGGTTGTCGCCGGAAACGATGGACGGATTTATCGCGGTGCCGATGAGGAAAGCGTTTTTGTAAGCGTCTTTCAATGTAAGCACTGCCTGCCGGGTAGGGTGGCTATGTTTTGGAGCCGTGCAACCGGTGAGAAAGCAGGCAAGAATAAAGTATAATAGCTTCAAGATGGCTGTGAGTTTAAAAGTTTAAGGGTTTAAAAGTTTAAAAGTTTTTCTGGTGCAACTTCTGGCGGCGCGTACAGTCCGATTGCAGGTTCTGCACCAATGTCAGCGTAGCACTCCCTCACAGGCGGTATCTCTTCTTTACGATGGCCTGCAAATACGCAGATGCCTGCTTTCGCAGGCATGACGTTTCAAAATTCAAGAACTACTTA
>JAGWTK010000724.1 GCA_028876035.1 Bacteroidota bacterium | reverse complement strand
TAAAGATCGGCTGTCCGGTAAAAAATCTACTTTTGCTCATGGCTATTTTTTTGTTGTGGTAAACTAAAAATAACCAAAAGGGAGGCCCTAAAGGCCTCCTTTCTTATCCAAAATCATAATTTTCCCCGGACAGTAGTGACTTAGAACTTAAAACTTTAATGCACAAACTTCATCACATACATATTCGGCGGCGGCGAATAAATATCTTCAAAGCTGATGGTGAATTCCGTTTCATTTAGCGTAACAATTTTGTAATGCTGTCCGTCCACAAAAATCATGGTTTCATTATCGGTGAACTTCCATTCGAAACGGCGGGACTGGTTCTGGTTGGCATTGCATTTAGTAGGCCCCTGGTCGAACGAGCCATGCCCATCATCAAAAAAATAAGTGCGGTTGTCCAGGAAACACGCAAAGGCAGGCGTTTCGTCGATATCGATGATGCCGTCGTCGTTGCGATCATAGCCTTGTGCTGCCATCCGCCAAGAGGAGTAACAAACCATCTCCGTTTTGGTGATGGGTTTGGGCAGCATGGGAAGGCTCTCTTTCTTGCAACTAGTGGAAAATGCCACTGATGCCAGGCACAGAAATGCTATGTGATGGAATGGCCTCATAAGCTGATTCGGCAAAAATGGACGTGGTACAATTGAAAAGAAATCCGGGAACTTAAACGGGTCGTCGGCCGCTGTTGGTGGGGAGCAACAGGGGAAACCAGTATTAAATATAGGCAAATTTTCTTTTTGAGGTGCAGAAGGCTAACCCTATAGACAGACAGGCACATAGAAAAGGGTTCATCGTTCTTTGTTCTAAGTTCTTGGTTGGCCGGCGCGGGTAATAGTTTAACACAGCATCTATGTGGTTAAAAAAATCAGAGACGCAGCATGAGTTGGTGGGCGATATGCCAGCAGCCTACCTCATCGGTCAAATCAAAAAGCAGAAAGAAAGATCAATATTCAAATCTTTCTTTCTGCCTGGATGCTATCCGTTCAACAAGTTTCAATACTCTATTTACACTCGTTGCATCACTTAAAGAGGATGCCGATATGGGCGGTTAGAAAATACGGGCGCTCATCTTTCGACTGAAGTCTCGGGAGGTGCAGGTCTAACCCGGGTGAGAGATAGAACTGATTCGATAATCTAACAATGCCCCCGAATCCGGTGTTGATACCCATTGTGCTGGTGCCGGCTACGTCCTTGTACAGTCCAACACCGGCGCGCCAGTAAGGTTTCATATCAAATACCCTTGGGAAAATGAATTGTCCGTTCAGCGAGAAATGCGTCCAGCGCGGACTTACCGATGTGGTGCTGCTGGTATTTGTCAGCTGCGCAATGCCCGCCAATAATTGCAGGTTGAAACTGCTGCTCACCGGATAAGAAAGATCGGCCATCGCATAAATATTGGCATCGGCTACATTGTTTAAACTACCCAATGGATGTGTAGAACCAACATGGGCTGAATACCACAGTCTTTTTAAATACGGCGTAAATGTTCCGGTACTGCCCGTATCGTTTCCTCCTCTTTTTGGTGGCAAGGGAACCACCACCACTTCCACGCCGGTGGTAGC
>JAGWTK010000163.1 GCA_028876035.1 Bacteroidota bacterium | reverse complement strand
TTGAGGGCCAGGTTTTCCTTTTCGTGGCTGACAGGAAAATTGAAACATACCGGGTAATCGTATTCAGCAACAGCCTCCCTGATAATCTCATACACTGTTTTACCAAAAGGCCGATCGGTATCGCTGGTATCTGAAAAACCACCGACAATCAAACCCGCCAGCTTCTGCAGTTTGCCGCTGCGTTTGAGCTGGTACATCATGCGATCGATCTTATACAGCTGTTCGCCGGTATCTTCAATGAACAAAAGCCGTCCTTTTGTTTTGAAGTCAGAAGCGGTGCCGACCATGTTCGACAATAATGTCAGGTTCCCTCCTACCAGTTCACCAATGGCTGTCCCAGGCCGGTTCAGGGGATGCGGCGCACACTCGTATTTACCCTTGCCGCCTTCCAAAGCATGCTTCAGCGAGAAAACATATTTTTCTTTTGCGCCGCCGTCGTTGAATGCAGCAGCCATGGGTGCATGCAGCGTAGTTATTTTGTAGTTGCTGTAGATATGACAATGAAAAACGGTGATATCACTAAAGCCCACAATCCATTTTGGATTTTTTTTGAACCGGGAGAAGTCGAGTGCATCAATGATTCTGCCTGCCCCATAACCACCCCGTCCGCAGAGTATCGCCTTGACAGCGTCATCGTCGAGCATCGCCTGGAAGTCTTCCCTGCGTTCCTCATCAGTACCTGAAAAATAAGTAGTGGATTCGCTGCCGAGGGTTTTCCCGATTATCACACGATAACCCCATTCCCGCAGCGTATTGATACAGCTCTGTGCTTTTTCCAGCGCCATGTAGCCGGCCGGACAAGTGATGCCGATCGTATCGCCAGGTTGAAGGGCAGGTGGTGTTTTTGTCATATTGTTGGTTTAACTGCGGCCGTTGTTTTCTTTGCGGGGAGTCTGATTTCTTCCAATGTAACGACATCTTCCGACACACGAAGGCGATGTTCGATGCCGCATTTGAGTGCAAAGTTATTTTTTTGATGGCCTACCGGGAAGTCAAAGCATACCGGGTAATGATAGTCTGCCACCTTTTCAAGGACAATATCGTAGAGTGATTTTCCGAATGTTTCGTCCGGGCTATCATCTGGCTTTATCTTAAATCCCCCTACCACCAGGCCTTTCAGGTTAGCGAGTTTGCCGGTGCGTTTCAATCCCCAGAACATACGATCGATGCTATAGAGGTACTCACCGGTATCTTCGACGAACAATATTTTGCCGTCTGTCCTGATATCTGACTTGCTGCCGGCCAGGGATTCCAGGGTTTTCAGGTTTCCTCCGATCAGTTTACCCGTTGCGATGCCAGTTCTGTTTTTATCGTGGGCGGTATGGGTATATTTCATCGGCACACCGGTTAGTGCGTCCCTGATAGACAGGATGCTGGCGATTTGAACTGGTTCCGCTTTGGACCAATCGTCGGGAAAGCTATTGCACATTTTCGAGTGAATTGATGGAACGCCGTAGTTAGCGGAGAGATGCGAATGAATGACTGTGATATCGCTAAAGCCGATGATCCACTTTGGTTTTGCTTTGAATTTGGTAAAGTTCAGTTTGTCGATGATGCGGACTGCACCGTACCCGCCGCGGGCGCACATGATGGCTTTGATGGAATGGTCATCAAGCATAGCCTGGAAATCGCCTGCACGTTCTTCATCGGTACCGCCGAAAGTGAAGTCGCGTTTTCCAATGGTAGCACCGGTTTTTATATTGAAACCCCAGCTTTGCATCATTTGAACCGCGGGCTGGATTTCTACAAGGGTAATATAGCCTGCCGGACTTGTGATGCCAATGCTATCACCAGGTTTCAGGTAAGCCGGGACCATGCCGGAGGCAGCTTCATCTTCATCGCCCGCAAAAACCAAAGAAGGAGGAAATACCAGTCCGGCTGCAGCAAGACCAGCCATAAACGCTTTACGGTTCATTCGTTAAAGGTATAAAATAGGCTATTTTGGCGGTGCTGGCATTTAAGGTATTTTTGCAGACAGTTCGTTACAGCAGGCTGCTGAAACAAAAGAAAGGATATGAAAGATTACAAGAGAATATTGGTGACCGCTGCCCTTCCGTATGCAAATGGCCCGGTACACATCGGGCACCTCGCTGGTTGTTACCTGCCCGCGGACATTTACGTACGATACCAGCGCGCGCGCAAAAGCGATATCAAATTTGTGGGCGGTAGTGATGAACATGGCGTTCCGATTACCATTCGTGCGATGAAGGAAGGGATTACGCCCCAGGAAGTGGTTGATAAATACCATGCTATTATAAAAGAGAGCCTGGCAGCCATGGGTATTTCGTTTGATATCTATTCCCGCACTTCCAATAGAGTTCATCATGAAACGGCTGCTGCGTTTTTTAAGAAGCTGTACGACGAAGGGTTATTTGAGGAGAAAGAATCAGAACAGTATTACGATGAACAGGCAAAAACGTTTTTAGCTGACCGTTATATAGTAGGGACCTGCCCTGTTTGCAGCAATCCGAATGCTTACGGTGACCAGTGTGAGCGGTGCGGTTCCAGTTTGAGCCCGGAGATGCTGATCAATCCGCACAGTGCGTTGAGCGATGCTATACCGGTGAAAAAAAAGACAAAGCACTGGTATTTTCCTCTGCAGCAGTATGAAAGCTGGCTGAAAGAGTGGATACTGGATGGGCATAAAGAATGGAAGAACAATGTGTACGGACAATGTAAGAGCTGGCTGGACAATGGCTTGCAACCGCGCGCGATGACCCGCGACAGCAATTGGGGCATTAAAGTTCCATTGCCGGACGCAGAGGGAAAAGTGCTATACGTTTGGTTTGATGCGCCCATTGGATACATCTCTGCCACTAAAGAGCTCACTGAAAACTGGGTCGACTATTGGTGTAAGGACGACACCAAGCTGGTTCATTTTATTGGTAAGGACAATATTGTATTCCATTGTATCATCTTCCCGGCCATGCTCAAAGCGCATGGAAATTTTGTGCTGCCGGACAATGTCCCTGCGAACGAGTTTCTGAACATTGAAGGAGACAAAGTATCTACCAGTCGCAACTGGGCAGTTTGGGTGCATGAATACCTGAAAGATTTTCCGGAACAGCAGGACGTACTACGTTACGTGCTTTGCGCCAATGCGCCGGAAACCAAAGACAACGATTTTACGTGGAAAGATTTCCAGGACCGGAACAACAGTGAGCTGGTGGCCATTTTTGGAAACTTTGTGAACAGGAGTTTAGTACTGATGCACAAATTGTGCAAGGGCAAAGTGCCGCCACTGCACAAAGATTCGATGGACGAAAAGGATGCAGCACTGCTGAAAGATATCGCGGATGCGAAAACCCGGGTAGAAGAATCGCTGGAGCAATACAAGTTCAGGGACGCCCTGTTTGAAGTGATTGACCTCGCACGTAAGGGCAATAAATACATGCAGGAAAAAGAGCCCTGGATTGTTGCGAGAAGGTTAGAAGAAAATCCATCGGCACAGGACCTTATCGACAACAGTTTGCATTTGTGCCTCCAATTAACGGCTAACCTCGCGATACTTATCAATCCGTTCCTGCCGGCGACCGCAAAGAAGATGTTGCATATGCTGAAGGTGGTGGAGAAGATGCTCGACTGGGAAAATGCCGGCAAAACCAATCTGCTGAGTGTAGGTTATAGTTTGCGCGAACCACAACTTCTGTTCCGTAAGATTGAAGACGAAGAAATAAAGCAGCAGGTAGAAAAGCTGAAGGCCGGTTTGATCAAACCGGCAGCAGATACTACGCCGGCGGCGGCAGCAGAACCTGTTTCGCTTAAACCATCGATTGTTTATGATGATTTTGCCAGGTTGGATTTGAAAGTGGGAACGATTGTAAAAGCAGAAAAAGTGGAGAAGGCAGACAAATTGTTAAAACTGGAAGTAGACCTGGGATTTGAAATACGTACCATCGTTTCAGGTATCGCCCTTCATTTTTCTGCAGAAAGCATTGTTGGGAAGCAGGTGGTGGTTGTAGCGAACCTGGCACCTCGGAAGATGAGGGGTATTGAAAGCAATGGTATGATCCTGATGGCAGAAGACAAATCAGGCAAATTGCATTTTGTAAGTCCCGATACAGCTGTCGATAATGGCTCGGGTGTAAGTTAAAAGTGAAGTATGAATATTGGATTTATCGGATTGGGTAGCCTGGGCACACCCATTGCAAGGAATTTGCTGGAGCGTGGACATTCTTTGTATGTGTACAACCGGACGGCGCACAAAACTGCGACCCTGGCTGAAGCAGGCGCCCGCGTTTGCAAAAGCATTGAGGCGCTGGCCAGGGAGAGTGCGATTGTTTTCACGATCGTCTCCGACGATGCTGCGTTACAGGAAATATCTGCCGAACTGGTAAAGTGGATGCAGCATGGTGCTGTACATATATCAATGAGTACCGTATCAGGTCAAACCGCGAATGATATCAGTGAACAGCACCAGCAACATGGACAAATCTATATTGCGGCCCCGGTTTTTGGCAGACCGGAAGCAGCGGCGGCGCGGAAACTGAATTTTGTGATTGCCGGGAATGCTGCTGCAAGAGAAACGATCAAACCATTTTTAGCAGATGGCGGTGCAGCCGGTGTATTTGACTTTGGGTTGGTACCCGGGCATGCCAATACCGTTAAACTATCGGGGAATTTCCTGATTGCCGCAGCCATGGAAGCGATGGGTGAGAGCATCCGTCTTGCCAGCGAAAGCGGCGTTGATCCAGCGGCGATGTGGACGATGTTTACGCAAACCTTGTTCAACAATCCTATCTACCAGAATTACAGCAAAATTATACTGCAACAGCAATTTGAACCAGCAGCATTCACGGCAAGGCTGGGTTTGAAAGATATGCGGCTCGTGATGGAGCAGGCGGCTGCAAGCAATGTAGACATGCCCCTCGGCGCCCTGCTGAAGAGCCATTTGCAGCAATTGGTGGAGCAGGGAAGGGATACTATCGATTGGAGTGCAGTAGCGCTGGGCGGACGCAATCAAAAATCATAGGCAGGTATTTGGATTAGAACAGCCTTCTACATGAGGATTTTCCATCCGCCGACATGGATTTTTTCCTTTCCATCTTAAATTTTTTGCAGCTTATATACTTCCAATAAATCTTCCTGGATATAGTGTAAATAGCTAACTTCGTTCTAAATAGTTGTTTAACTAACTAATTTCGCCATATGTCAAAACGAGTCATCAAAAAAGTTGCGGTGTTGGGAAGCGGGGTGATGGGAAGCCGTATTGCGTGTCATTTTGCCGGGACCGGATTGCAGGTATTGTTATTGGATATTGCGCCTGCTTCGTTGAATGCCGCAGAAGAGGCAAAGGGACTAAAGCTGGAAAGTCCGGCTGTAAAAAACCGTATCGTCAATGAAGCCTTGGCGAATGCTATTAAGTCGAACCCTTCCCCGGTTTTTCATAAAGACGTTGTAAAAAATATCAAGACTGGCAACTTTAGTGACAACATGAAAGACATTGCTGGTTGTGACTGGGTGATAGAAGTAGTGGTGGAGCGGCTGGATGTTAAACAATCGATTTTTAGCGAAGTAGAAAAATATCGCACAAAAGGAACGTTGGTAACTTCCAATACTTCGGGCATACCCATCCACCTGATGGCAGAAGGCAGAAGCGAAGATTTTAAAAAGCATTTTTGTGGTACGCATTTCTTTAATCCACCGAGGTATCTCCGGCTCCTTGAGATCATCCCCACGCCTGAAACAGATCCTGCAGTAGTTGATTTTTTGATGCACTATGGCGATCTCTATCTTGGGAAGACCACAGTGCTTTGTAAGGATACGCCGGCATTTATCGCGAACCGGGTTGGGGTGTATGGTATCATGGCCATATTCGGATTGGTAGAGCGCATGGGGCTCACGATAGATGAAGTGGACGCGCTTACAGGTCCGGTTATTGGCAGGCCGAAGTCGGCCACGTTCCGAACAGCCGACGTAGTTGGAATCGATACGCTTGTGAAAGTAGCAAATGGGGTGGCCGATAATTGCAAAGATGATGAGCAGCGTGCGATCTTCGCTATTCCCGGATGGCTCGAGAAAGTAGTACAGAATAATTGGTTGGGAGATAAGACAGGCCAGGGTTTTTTCAAGAAAGTAAAAAGTGCAGGCGGCGAGAAAGAGATATTGACATTGAATTTACAAACACTGGAGTATGCGCCGAGGGTGAAACTAAAGTTTGCGACGCTTGAAGCGGCCAGGCCTATTGAGGATTTAGCGACGCGTTTGAAAGCACTTTGTGCTGGCCAGGATAAGGCAGGCGAGTTTTACCGCCAGTTCCATTTCGGGCTATTCAGTTATGTTTCACATCGTATTCCGGAAATCAGTGATGAGCTTTACCGAATAGATGATGCTATGAAAGCCGGGTTTGGCTGGGAGATTGGTGCGTTTGAGAGTTGGGATGTGCTGGGTGTTGCGAAAACAACGGAAGCAATGAAGAAGGCCGGACTTTCTCCAGCCGCCTGGGTTGACGAATTCCTGGCAGCGGGAAATTCCAGCTTTTATAAAGTTGAGAATGGCAAGCGTTTGTATTATGATGTGCAGACGAAGTCTTACAAAGCTATTCCTGGCGGAGAAGCATTCATAGTGATGCGAAACTTCGAAGACCGCACGGTATGGAAGAACAGTGCCTGCAGGACCTATCATTTGGGCGATGATGTACTGGGGCTTGAATGGTATACCAAGATGGGAAGTATCGGGGGAGAAGTACTTGAAGGAATTCAGCATTCGATACAATTGGCCGAACAACAATACAAAGGATTGGTGGTTGCCAATGAGGGGGCAAATTTCTCTGCCGGTGCCAATGTGGGAATGATTTTCATGCTGGCCATAGAACAGGAATACGATGAACTGGACATGGCGATCCGTCTTTTTCAGAATACGATGATGCGTGCGCGCTATTCATCGATACCGGTTGTGACCGCGCCGCATGGGCTTGCCCTGGGTGGTGCATGTGAACTTAGTCTGCACAGCGACAAAGTTTGCGCAGCGGCCGAAACATATATTGGATTGGTGGAATTGGGCGTTGGCCTGATTCCGGGAGGTGGTGGCACCAAGGAGTTTACCTTGCGCGCTGCTTCCGAGATGCATGAGGATGAGCCAGAAACAATCACTTTAAAGAATCGCTTTTTTAGCATCGCCACAGCGAAGGTGGCGACGTCTGCGATGGAGGCGTTTGACATGGGGATATTGAGAAAGGGTCATGACAGTATCAGTATGAACCAGGGTCGGCGCATTGCGGATGCGAAAAAATCGGTGCTGGAAATCTTTGAAAGCGGTTATACACAACCGCTACAGCGATCCGATGTAAAGGTGTTGGGCCGTTCAGCGTTGGGTGCATTGTATGCCGGCATTAACGGCATGAAGACGGCCAACTATGCGACAGATCACGATGCGCTGGTGGCCAGGAAGCTTGCCTGGGTGATGTGTGGAGGCGATTTGAGTGAGCCGACGCTGGTAACGGAGCAATACCTGCTCGATTTGGAAAGAGAAGCCTTTTTGAGTTTGTGCGGAGAGAAAAAGACCCTGGAAAGAATACAGGGTGTCTTGAAAACCGGCAAGCCCATCAGAAATTAAGGAGCTAAACCGGCTTCGGTGGGGTCAGTCCGTTAGCTGAGAAGTTTTGTATCTTGTACTATCGCGGAACTAGCTGTCCGCCTTTCGAAGTATGAATTTCAGATGGACGGTTACGACAAAGGTGATAATAGCTCTGTTATGTACGGCTGTTGCGTTTATTGGATTTATGGTGAAGTTACCATCTGGATTTCACCGGATTGACAAGGTATTGCACGCTGGATTTTACTTCTGTGCTGCCGCATTTTTCCATTTGCTGTTTGGGGTGAAGTCGGTTTGGAAGCACGCAATCGTATTTGCCTTGTTGTTTCTCTTTGGCGTTGGAATAGAGTTTGCGCAGGAGTCATGGAACCGTTGGTTTCATGTACGCATTCATGGTCGTTTTGACCCGGAGGATATCAGGGCCAATGTGAAGGGGTTGGTTCTGTTTACGGGGGTATGGCTATTGTGGATGGCCGGGATGTTGTTGTTTCGGAGGGGGGATGAAGGTGGGCGTGGGAAAACACTGGGGGCGGAACGGGGATGAATGAGTAACTTGCGTGGCCTTTGACATTCTGAGGAACTCTTCTGAGGAACTCTTCTGAGGAACTCTTCTGAGGAACTCTTCTGAGGAACTCTTCTGAGGAACTCTTCTGAGGAACTCTTCTGAGGAACTCTT
>JAGWTK010000162.1 GCA_028876035.1 Bacteroidota bacterium | reverse complement strand
CGGCAGGAGAAAACGGTAAGCAAGAACAAGGAATAACCGATGTATCGGACTGTATGCATGAGCACTATTTTATGGTGAGCAGTAAATGATAAACAATGCCATCGCTGGTATTTTGCAAAAAGTCCAGTTTGGCTTTATTGTATTCCTGGAAGATATTGTTGAATTCTTCAAATTCCATCACGCCTTCCTTCATATTTAATGTGGCAATCCGCAGGTTTTCTGCAGCGAGTTCGGCTTTTTGCCGCAATACGATTTGTTTTCTCAGTGCGGCATTCAGGCTGTTGCTCCATTCGCTTTGCTGGCGACCCAGGTCATTCACCGTTTGTTGCTGTTGCCATTTTGCCAAGGAAACCTGGAGGTCGGCTTTCTGGCGACTGGCCCTGTAAAAACTTCCCTGGAACAGCGGGAAGTCGAGCCGGAGCCCAATACTGCTAAAATCGAAATTCACATGCTGTCCCGCGGATGGTTTCATTTGCCATTGGTAGGTATATTTCCCGGTAAAACCAATTTTTGGTAAAGCCGCGGAGCGTAGTTCTTTTTGTTGCCGTTGTACAACGGCCAATCTTGCGGCTGCTTCCATCCAGGCAGGGCGACTGCTGATGCTGTCCGGCATACCCACGGGTTGAATCGTGATGGCGCTGATGGAATCAGTGAGCACCAGTGTAGCGCTATCGGGTAAATTGAGCAACTGTTTCAATACAATGATGGATTGCTGCCGGTTCTTTTCGTATTCGAAACCGGCTGCCTGCATATCGAGCTGAAGGTTTTTGCTCCGGTTGTAATCGGCCGGATTGAGCACCCCGTTATTTTTTCTTTCCTCCATGATTTGCAAAAGCTGATCGGTCACTTGTTGATTCGACCGGTTCAGTTGCACCAGTTGTGCAGCAAGCAACGACTGGTAATACCATTGGGTGATCTGGATATGCATTGTTTCAATGGCCGATTGCGTATTCCAGTGTGTTTGCAAAGATTGCAGCCGGATTCTTTTTAACTGGTCCCAGCGTTCGAAGTTGAGAACGGGCACGGTCAGTTCGAGGCCGGATGAAAAGCTCCAGGGCAATCCGAACTGTACTTTGCGGAACTTGTCGCTGGCGCCACCAAAAATTGACTCAGGGATCAGTTGGGTAGTGATGATGGGAAAATAATCGGCCGTTCCAAAGCTGTTCAGTTTCGGGAGCAGGTTGCTCCTGTTGATTTGCTCATCTTTTTTGGCGATGGCCCGCTGCAGGTCAGACTGGTGTGCAACGACACTGTTTTTGTCGGCATACTCCAGTACTTGACGGAGGTTGTGAAACTCAGTTTGCGCAAGTATTATTTGCGGGAAAAACATCCATGCCAGGACAGGAAAAAACTTCATGCTGCAAAGGGAAAGCGGGACGGGCAAATACACAAGTAATAGTCAACGAAGCGGAAAAAAATTGCAGCGAGGCGGCAGGATCGGCGATTAACGACCATTCAATCCTTTCGGCTTGCAGGCTGGAAAGCCGAGAGCAATGTTTTTTACTCGGCTAGAAAGGGTGAATTAACGGAGGTTATTCTGAGCAACTCTTCTGAGCAACTCTTCAGAGCAACTGCACTGATGAGGTCATCAGAAAACTTCTCCTGATGAACTGTTCTGATGAAGTCTTCTGACGAGTTCTTCTGAACGACCCTTCCGAAAACTCCCACTGAACACTTTTTCTGATCCCGCTGTCACAAAAAGCCAATTCGCACCGCATACCGCAGGCGATCCTTTAAAAAATCTCTCTCCTAAACAATTGACCAACAAATAACTCTACCGGCAACGCACAACGCGCACCATACGAAATGCAGCGATCACCCAATCAAAAGATCCTGCCATCTTATTTTTTGCTGGCTATACCCGTCTCAACACCGTCACGCCGGCCATCCCCGGCACGTCCCGGAAATCGACGGACTGGCGGTCTCCCGGCCAGCGAAAACGGTACGATCGCCCCGTGGCCCTTCCTACCGCCGTCATTGCAGTTTGCCCGGTATACATAAACGTTATTTCCGGCCAGGTGCGGGCTTCCACCACCCGCTGATTTGATGAATCAACCGATTGGACAATAGAAAAATCCTGCCGTTTTGATGCACAATTACACATAAAGTTGGTTTTAATCCTCCTTGAAATAATTGGACTGCACCGGAGCTTTTTCCTTTCTATCCGTCAACTGCTCCGCCAGGCAGGCCGCTCCAGAGAGCGCCACCCAGGTAAGCAGCTTCTCCTTCCAGCCGTTGCCTAACCAGCATCCGAATGGAAAAGCTACCCAAACACTACTGCAATAGAAACAATCCATCAGCTTTCCCCAAAAACCCGCCCCCATTCGCCGCCGCAGCCGATAAACAATCTCAAACGGGCCATCTTCCAGCGACACAAGGTGACTGATTCGCCATACGGCTAAGGCCGACAAAAGAATATACCGGTCATCCATAAACGCAATTTTTTTCATAACGCTCCGTGTGGAAATAATAGGAATCCGCCCGTTGTTTCGGGCAGATTCCTATTGGCGCAAACGCTAATAACAATCATCCATTGCTCATGGCTCCAGTGCAAAGGCCGCTACCCGGTAGGGCGCATCTTTAGAAGACTGACGGAATGTACCGTCTGTTGCCATGGCAATCACCGACAATGTCTCCGCAAAGGCGGCCTTGCCCGTTCCGCCTGCATAACAGGTTTCCAATAATTGCGCGGGCGTAAAGTGCTTGTCGTACAACCCACCGCTCATGGTGTAACCGTCAGCGCTGTCGATTACCAATCCTGAAGCGCCCGCTGCAGATACGGCGCCGCAGGTGCCCCTCGTAACACCAAAGGAAAAAGCACCAAAATTATTCGGATGGCTTGCCAGGAAGGTTATTTCGAGGTCTGCTTCTACATTACCCGGCTTGTATTTCACAAAACCGCAGCAGTCAGTAGCTGCCGGCGCACCGTTCACCTTAATAGTGTACAAATTCGACTGGCAATGACTGTTATCGACCCGCACCAGCATCCTGAACGCATCCGCAGTTGCAGCAGTAGCGCCATCCAGCAACATATCCGGCGCATTTACGCTGTTGTTGGCATCGTTGAAATCTGGCACTTTGAATGTCGTCTTTGGAATATTGCTCAGCAGGTTACCGTTTTTATCGAACAGCTCGAGATAAAACGCATACAATCCATCGCCACCTGCTACTGCGCCATTCTTCAGGGAAGATGAATCGAAGCCCGCCGTATGCGTATTGTGTGTTCGCTCGAACCATTGCGGATCGCTCTCCGTTGCATTGAACGGGGCCATTGCCGGGTTAGATGGCGGAATAATAAATAAATCGTCGTTGCTGCCCACGGTGAACGGCCCCAGCTTCACGCTGTTATGCCCGATCTGCTGATCACCGTTAGAATCGGTGTATTCAAAATCGTACCCCTTCATTTCAGGTGCAGATAAATGATGAACCGTTCCGGACACGGGGGTTAGATCGGCATTGGCTACTTTGCGGTACTTCCAGCGATAATAATAGATGCCGGTGTTCGGCAGATCACTCCCAAATCCCATATAAAAATTCAATCCACCACCAAATGGCCGCTTGTAATCACCCACCGTGGTGGTGAATATACCATCACCTATCGCACCTGCATCTGTCAATCCGATGCGGTTATACGACACCGTTTGACCCGGAGGCGCCTGCAAATAACTTTGTTGATTGATATGCGACACACTGGTACTGCCGATACTGCGGATGAATACGAGTTCGCCGGGAAGCGGACAGTTACAGCAACAGTCTCCGGGCACCCTTGGATCGGTAATATGAATATTGATATTCGTACCGCAGGCATAATCCCAAAGGGTATTGCATGGAATCGGAGGATTATAAACGGTCGTCCAAACCCCGTTGACCAGGTATTCAATCCACAGGTATACATCGGGCTTATCCCCGAAACAGCAATAATCGATATTGGTGTCGAACCGGCCATTCGCGTCGGTATATACGATCTTTCGCTCCGTGCAACGGTAAAACCATGGCCACCACCAGGGAAACAAACAAAACCAGGGATGAAACAATGCGTAGTTCTTCGCAATGGTTTGCCTGATCAGGTGGAGATTGCCGGAAGCAAGATCCTTACGAATCTCAAATCCAAGTTCCGGCAAAGCAGCCGCAGCTTCCATTTGTTTTTCTTCCGCAGAAGCCGATACAAATACTTTTTCCTGCGGTTCCGTTAGTGCTAACGACCGAAGATCGAGGGGAGGTGGATCGGGCATAGGGATCGGAAATCGAACGATTTCTTTTGGATTCAGGATGGCATCCGGCACTTTGGCGATGATATGATCGGGAATACGGTATATCCAGTAAAAAATCGGGTCCACTTCACAAATATGCACACGTGCACGGCATACTGCCCGATCGGTCCAAACATTACCTGCATGAAACCATTTCGACACTTTGCCGGTAACCCTGCACTGGCAAACTGGCCAGAATTGCGCGACGGATGCAGGAATCGCCAGAATGGAAAAATTCCCTTTTGCATCGCGGGCGAGTACAGGTTCGTAAGGCTTATATGGTTCTAGGGCGTCCATGCTGGTAATTTTCTGAATGGACTTATCAGTCTCCGGCACAATCAGCACTCTTACTTCATTCGCCTGGAATCCTCCCTGGCGGCTGCTTTTGCTGTCGGCCAGATTAAACTCCAGTAAATTCTTATTCACGTACTGGCGTTGTATAAAAATACCATTGCACCAGAACAGGAATCCGAGCAGGCGGACTTCCGGCTGCGGTGTCTTTTCAAAATTAACGGTGAGGGAAAGCTTATTTATAGTGTCCATTGCAAATTGATTTGGTGCCTACTCTTGATCGGATTTTCGGCTGTCTCCGCGCACGCATCTACACGACTTCGCCTGGCAAACGATCGCTTGCCATCGCAAAGCGATGCGTTACCAATTGGTACAGGTGCTACATCCTGGAAAAAATAGAAGAAATGCCAGCAAAGAAGACTTAACCTTGGCAGGGTTGAGGGTGGTATTAATACAAGGGAAAGGTACTACATGGTCCTGCCCCTGGTCAATACCCAAAAGCGGTAAATTTTTAGAAAAGATACAGCACAGCAAAAAAAGCGGCGGATGATTTGAAGGGAGCATTCGCTACGGCCGGACGCTGGTCTCTTTTTTTGCAGCAACCGGCGCATCAAAATAATAGACGACTGCCCCCAGTGCCAAAATCAATATACCCATCATGCTTTCCAACGGCCGATCATAAAAAGTAAACACCAATACCCAGGCATTGAAAAGCAGGAATATGATTTGAAGAACGGGTTTAAACGGCGAACGAAAGCGCTTCCCGGTTGCCTCGGGCATAAACAAACTGGTGGCCACGGTCAGCGATGCCATCAGCTGTAAAACAAATCCTGCATACAACAATATCCTTTCAAAAGAACCAGACAGTGCCAGTAAAACACTAATGACCACATGCAGCCAAACAGCCCTTACCGGAATATGGTGTGCATTTACTGCAGCAAATGGTTTCCACAGCCTGAATTCCTTTGCCATTGCGTGGGTCACCCGCGGGCCCACCCAGAGGTAGGAACTAACAGTAGCAATCAACTGCAATGCAATAAAGATACTCACCCACTTCCCGCCCGCTGAACCAAACAGGTTGTTAAAGGCAATGAACGAAACCTCTTCTTTACCCGCCAAGGCCTCCGCCGAAGCATGTTTCAGTAAAACGAGCTGGAACAACACATACACAATGGCCACAAACAATGTACTTCCTATCAGTGCCCGGGGAAGATGCCTTTCCGGGTGCTCAATTTCATCTACCACATAAGCCGCCGCGTTCCAGCCGGTGTACGCGAAACCAACATAAATCATAGATACTGCAAATCCCGGCGTTGCAATTTCTTGCTGCCATCCCTTACTAAAATCAAAAGCATCTACGCCGGCATTGCCCATCCAAGCACCTGCGACAATCAACACTACGATAAAAACAATCTTTAATAAAGTCGATAAATTCTGAAAACGACTGCTATGCCTGATCGTAAAACTGTGCATCAGGCCAATACCAATGATGACGGCCGTTGCCAGCCAGCGACTGTCCTGTAATCCAAACGGTGCAAGGTATTTGGTGAGCGCCATCGACGCGAGTGCAACGGGCGCCGAGAATCCGACGGTAAGACCGGCCCAGGCAGACAAATACCCTAACATCGGGTGGAAAATTCGGGACAGATAAATATAGTCTCCACCGGATTCACTAAAATGAGTGCCAAGCTCCGCATACGCGAAGGCACCGAACAGGGAGAGAATACCACCGGAAAGCCAGAGGAGAATGATGGTATAGCTGTTGTGCACGCTGTTCAATTGAAAACCCAAACTGGTAAAAACCCCGGTTCCAATCATGTTGGCCACAACAATGGCGGCAGCGGTATAAACTGTAATTTTTCTTTTCAACAATTAAAGGTATTAACATGTTATCCCATTCATGCGATTCCAGCTGCTCCTATTGGTAATTTTACCGAATATACACGACAAATCAGACCATGATCCCAAAAGTATTTGGACAAAACCCCGCCGGTGAACGGCTTGCACGCATACAAAAGTCCGCCAACTATCGCAATGGAAGTTTTCAAAATCTCAGTACTACTCCCGTAATGGCAGAGGACAGTTCCTTCTGGAAAACCCTCCGGGCCTGGTCCAATAAATCGAAAGAATCTAAACCTGCTCAACCCCTACCCAGTGTTCGCAGCAATCTGAAAACTTTGCCTGATGGCCCACCGGTTATTGTATGGTTTGGACATTCTTCCTACCTCTTAAAAGTAAACGGACTGCATATCCTGGTAGACCCCGTGTTCAGTGGTTATGCAGCACCCTTCTCTTTTATGGTGAAAGCATATCCCGGTTCAAATGTGTATACTACAGCCGACCTTCCACCCATTGATATCCTGGTGCAAACCCACGATCATTACGACCACCTCGATTACGGCGTTATACGCTCACTTCGCAGCTCCGTTAAAAAAGTAGTAACAACACTTGGCACAGGGTCGCATTTTGAATATTGGGGCTACGACAAAAACAACATTGCCGAACTTGACTGGTGGGAGACGGCCCAAATTGCCGGACTGCAGCTAACGGCAACGCCTGGACGACATTTTTCAGGACGCGGACTTAGCAGGGGGAAAACATTATGGGCGGGCTTTGTCCTCAATACGGGCGGATACCGTTTGTTTCTCGGGGGTGACTCGGGTTACGACGGACACTTTGCTGAGATAGGAAACAAATTCGGTTCTTTCGATCTTGCGTTACTCGAATGCGGACAATACAACCAACACTGGCCCTATATCCACATGATGCCGGAGCAGACTGCACAGGCCGCCATCGATTTGAAAGCAAAACGCCTCATGCCGGTGCATTGGGCCAAATTTACTTTATCCCTTCATGCCTGGAATGAACCTATCAAACGACTCACTGTAAAAGCAAATGAACTCGGATTGCCGCTTACAACACCGAAAATTGGTGAGCCAGTGATTGTTGGAGAAAAGTATCCGGAGGAAGTGTGGTGGGAGGAATGATGTGCTATTGGGGAAGGGTACCAAGTACTCAGTACTTAGTACAAAGATCTTTTCGCACCTAATGCCCAGAGATTTTGCACGTTTTTTCTAAGGATAAACCAGAGACTATTTCTTTTAAATAAATTTTAGCAAGCTGCCAGCAAAGAATGGACATTCCCAGTACTTAGTACTTCGTACAAAGATCTTTTCGCACCTAATGCCCAGAGATTGTGCACGTTTTTTCTAAGGATAAACCAGAGACTATTGCTTTTAAATAAATCTTAGCAAGCTGCCAGCAAAGAATGGACAGTCTCAGTACTCGGTACTAAGTACTAAGTACCCAACGTTACTCATACTCCGGCATCCTGGTCATCTCCCTGAAATCATTATCCACCCGGTGAAAGCCAAACGTAAAGTCTCCGTTGGTAATAATGAGGTAAGGAACAGGAACAGCAATGTTATAATTGAGCACCTGGTTGAGTGTTTTCTTTGTGATGGGCACTTCTTTCGATTTGCATTCTATCATGAGCCAGGGACGCACGGCACGATTGTACACCAGCACATCAAACCGCTTCTTCACATCCCCGATTTGAATACGCTTTTCCATGGCGATATAGGGAGCAGGATATTTGCACACCTGGATCAGGTATTGTACAAAATTTTGTCGAACCCATTCTTCAGGCGTAAGACGTACCCAGATACGACGTGCATCATC
>JAGWTK010000723.1 GCA_028876035.1 Bacteroidota bacterium | reverse complement strand
TTGGTTTTTTATGGGTGCCGGGATAAAGAAAGATGCCGCCTTTTAACAGGGTACGATGCATATCAGCTACCATGCTGCCGGTATATCGCTCCGTACTTTCCTGCGCATGCTGGCAATAGCTGATATACTCCTGCACCGATTTATTGTATTGCTGCAGATAGGCATGATTCACGGAGTAGCAGGCGGCATCGGCCGGACAATGAATCGAAGGATGGCTCAGGCAGAATTCGCCAATGTGCGGGTCGAGGGTAAAGCCCTGTGCACCCCTGCGCGTGGCATACACCAGCATGGTGGACGAGCCATACATAATATAGCCGGCCGCTACCTGTGCAGTACCGGGTTGGAGAAAGTCTTCCATAGAACAAGGGAGCCCCGTTTGGCTGATTCGCTTGTACACGCCAAAAATGCTGCCAATGGAAATATTTGTTTCGATATTGCTGCTGCCGTCGAGCGGATCAAACGCAACTACATAACGGCTCCTGTTGTTAATCGGATTGTTGAAGATTTCAATATCGTCAAGTTCTTCGCTCACGATGCCTGCGCAGCTATGACCCTGGTTCAATGCGTCGCGGAACAATTGCTGCGCATACACATCCAGTCGTTGTACTTCTTCATCGTGCACGTTGCGTTTGTCAGCAGCGCCGAGGATATTGGCCAGGCCAGCCCGGTTCACGGCAGCACTGATTCGTTTGCCGGCCAAACCGATATCACGCAACAATGCACTTAACATGCCCGTTGCACCGGGTATTTGCCTCAGTTGTTCGTTGGTGAACTCTTCGAGGCTGATGATCCGTCCTGTCATTGGTACTTCGCGTGGTTCTCCCTGAATTGCTCTACCAGTTGCAGGGCGGTTGTTACATAAGCTTGTTTGTTGCTCCAGGTATTAAATGGATTGAGCAGGTTGTCTGGTACACCCGGGCAACTAACGGGAATACTCAGCTGAAACCAGGGTTCCTTTACAAAACCGGTTGCATCAAGCTGGCCATTGAGCACGGCTGATAAGATGTTTCTTGTATAATGCAGCGGAATGCGATGTCCTGTTCCATAAGCACCGCCCGTCCAACCGGTATTCACCAGCCATACCTGCGCAGGAAATTGCTCCAGTCTTTTTTTCAGCAGCATAGCATAGTCCCTGGGTGGAAGGGGTAGAAACGGTGCGCCAAAACAAGCACTGAAAGTGGCTTTCGGTTCTTTTACCCCGGTTTCTGTACCCGCGATTTTTGCAGTGTAGCCGTTGATAAAATGATACATCGCCTGGTCTACGCTAAGCCGGCTTACAGGAGGTAAAACGCCATAGGCATCGCAGGTGAGAAAGAAAATATTCTGTGGATGCGTAGCAGAAGATGGTAACAGCACATTCGGAATAAAATGAATCGGGTAGGAGACCCGGATGTTTTCAGTAATACTGTTATTATTGAAATCGATTTGGTTACTGCCGGCTTTGAACAAGGTGTTCTCTACCAGCGCTCCGTGGGTAATAGCATCAAAGATCGCCGGCTCCTTTTCGCGTTGCAGATCGATAATCTTCGCATAACAGCCGCCTTCAAAATTGAAAATACCCATATCATCCCATCC
>JAGWTK010000722.1 GCA_028876035.1 Bacteroidota bacterium | reverse complement strand
CTGGTGGAGTGCGCGATTTGGAATAATCAGGAAATCATAAATACCGCAATCGATCGTGAGGGCCAGCTCGCGGTTTTTCAGGCTTTCCAAAGCGGTGGTCGCCGAATACTTTTTCAGGTTGGCGGCATTCACTGTGCTGTCGCCAAACAGGTGTTGAAAATTCATCCCCTTTGGAAAAAAGCTCAGATCCACGAGGCCGCTCATAGAGCCGGCCGCCCCGTACTGGTTTTTGTGCCGCGCTGCCAGGAATAGGGCGCCATGTCCGCCCATACTAAGACCCGTGATGGCCCGGTGTCCCCGGTCGGTGAGCGTATGGTAATTACTGTCGATATAATTAACCAGTTCAGTGGCCGTAAACGTCTCATACTTCACTGCGGAGTCAGCCGGACTGTCCGCATACCAGCTGCCATAACCTGCGTCCGGACAAACGATCAGCAGTTGCAACGCATCTACCTGGTCCTTTAACTGCGGTGCTACGTTGATCCAACGCGCATAATTGCCGCCGTAGCCGTGAAGCAGGTAGAGTACGGGGTATTTTTTGCTTGATTTTTTATAGTTGGACGGACTGATCACCACGCATTTTATGGTCTTTTGCATGGCATTGCTGAATACAGTGATGGTATCGACCGAACCGGCACGGCCACTGTTGAAAATAAGAAAGAGGCAGATCGCCAGGATGAGTTGTTTCAATTGCATGCGTCAGGAACAACCTGCGGGCAATATTGTTGAACGAAGTAGTTCATTTTTTTAAACAATGGTTTTACAAGGGCTGTTCTTTTTTTGTTTCCTATCTCCCCCGATCTATCAGCTTTTACCTCATACCTCAGCTTTTATCTCTTGCCTCTTGCCTCATGTCTGAGCCTCTTACCCCTGACCTCACACCGTTCTTCCCAATTCGTTCCCCGCTGCGGATTTCTGATGTATATTTGATATCAAATTAATATCATTCTAAATTTAGCTGTTATGGAAAAAGAATACAAAGCCATGTCGGGTTACCTGGCATTGGTGCTCGGTTTGGCTTCAATCATTGGTGCGGTTGTTTGTTTTATTACCGGTGCAGGTCCACGAGATTCGTCGAATGCCGGTCTATTGCTCGCCGGCGGTTTCCTGGTATTGCTGGCGATCTTCCTGATGAAAGGAATCATGGTGGTCAACCCCAATCATGCCCGTGTATGTACTTTCTTTGGTAAGTATGTAGGCACGGTGAAGCAGAATGGTCTCTTGTGGGTGAACCCTTTCTTCTCCAGTTACCGGATTTCGCTGCGGGCGCAAAACCTGAACGGCCAGCAATTAAAGGTGAACGATAAGATGGGCAATCCCATAGAAATCGCAGCCGTGATTGTTTGGCAGGTAAGCGATACCTACAAAGCCAGTTTCGAAGTAGCCGACTACCAGCAATACGTGGGGATACAGAGTGAAGCGGCTGTCCGGCACCTGGCAACGAGTTGTCCGTATGATCAAATGGAAGACGAGAAAGCTGAAATCACCCTGCGTGATGGCGGGGAAAAAGTAAACGAACTGCTGGAAAAGGAATTGAATGAACGGCTGGCGCCTGCGGGTATACTTATCCGTGAGGCG
>JAGWTK010000721.1 GCA_028876035.1 Bacteroidota bacterium | reverse complement strand
GGGGCAGGGCTATCTTCCCCAGCCGCCGGAGATTTTCAGCTACCTCCTGCTGCTTGTACTGCAATTGCTTTTCGTAAGGCAGCATCTGCCATTTACAGCCGCCGCAGACGCCGAAATGTTCACAAAACGGTTCCTGGCGATCGGGGGCGTATTCATGAAAACGTACGGCTTTTCCTTCTGCCCAGTCCTTTTTGTTCCTGCTCAATTGTACATCGGCCACATCGCCTGGTACGGCGCCGCTTACAAAAACAACCTTTCCATCCACCCTGCCCAGGGCCTTCCCTTCCGCAGCATAGTCTTCAATACGCAAACGTTCCAGCACCGTGGTCTTTTTTCGCATGGCGCAAAAATAGGTAAAGCGATCCACTAGGATTTCGGCCGGTAATACTTACCCGGATCGCTCAGCACCTTGGTCCATTGCCGCTGGTGACTCTGCTGCCATTTGAGATCGCCCGAAACGGACCAGTCGGCCCCCCTGAGTTGCGCAGCCACGAAATCCCTTTGCTCAGGGTGCACAAACAGGGGATGCAGGAAATACCATTGCGGGTTAGCGGTGATCATCTGCCAAAAACCGGCAAAATCGGCAAACCTCGTGTGGAATACTTTTATTTCATCGGTGTCATCGTTGTACTCGCTGTGCTCATAAGCAAAATGAACCTTCCCGCCTTCCTGCACACGGTACAAACTGCCGCCGGCATGTTCATCACTCAGATCGAAATAGAGTTCCTTTTCCATGGTAGCCGCAAAGATAGCCGGCCAAAAAGGGTTTTAGCAGCGGTTTAACCGGCAGGCGCGGCTATTTTCAATAAATTCGCGACTTAATCGTTAGGGATTTACCATGAAGAAATGCTTGTTACTGCCAATGCTGGTACTGGCGCTGCACCTGGGCGCACAAACTAAAAAAGCTCCCAATACTGGTTACCATATTGCCATTACCTTAAAACCTTATAAGCACCAATACATCTACCTGGGTTATTATTACGGAAAGATCAAGGCCCTGGCCGACTCAGTGCTGCTCGACGGCAACAGTGCAGGGATCTTCAAAGGCAAACAGCGACTGGGTGGCGGTATTTATTTTATCGTATCTCCCCGAAAAGAGATCTTGTTTGAACTGCTGCTCGACAAACAACAGCGCTTTGCCATACAAGCTGATTCCTCATTGCTTCCCGATGGCGTGAAATTCATCGGCTCCCCTGAAAACATACTGTTTCAGTCTTATTCAAGCTATGCCTCTTCCAACGGGAAAATCGCCAATGACTACCTGAAAAAACTTGCATCCGCCAGCAGCAGGGCCGATAGCAACGCTATCTCTGAAAAGCTGCGCACATTGAACGACAAAATGATGCACTACCGCGATAGCCTTTCAGCCAAAAACCCAACATCGATGCTGGCTGCCTTGTTCCGGTCATTGAAAGAGCCGGTAGTGCCACCCGGTGAAAAACATCCTGGCGGAAAATACGACTCGCTCTACGCTTACCAATATTTCAAGGCCCATTATTGGGATGGAATCAGCTTCACCGATGAGCGGCTGTTGCGCACGCCCATTTTTGAACCGCGGCTCGACAAATACTACAAAAACCTGGTA
>JAGWTK010000720.1 GCA_028876035.1 Bacteroidota bacterium | reverse complement strand
AAAAACGGTCACGCTTCCAGTATTGTGCTGGGCTTCGACAGCTTGTCTGGCTATCTCGCAAAACCTCCTTATTTCGGGGCCCTGATTGGGCGTTATGGCAACCGGATTGCGAACGGGCATTTTAAACTGGGCGACAGCACCTATACGCTGGCAACCAATAATGGGAAAAATGCATTGCACGGCGGACTAAAAGGATTCGACAAAGTGGTATGGGATGTGGTCGCTTCCGATAGTGTGCCCGAATTAACACTCACCTACAAAAGCAAAGATGGTGAAGAAGGCTATCCGGGCAACCTGGATGTAACGGTGAAGTATACGCTTAGTGATGACAATGAACTCGGCATCGAATACACCGCCAGCACCGACAAGCCTACGCCAATCAATCTTACCAATCACAGCTATTTCAACCTCACCGGAGATGTCAGCAACACTATTTTATCCCATAAACTCCTGCTCAAGGCAGATGCCTATACACCAGTGGACAGCACACTGATACCAACCGGTGTCATTCAGCCGGTACAGGGAACGCCGTTTGATTTCAGGACCGCTACTGCCATCGGTGCGCGTATCGACAGTGTGCCCGGGGGATACGACCACAATTTTGTATTGAACAGCAAGGGTAGCTCTTTCCAGGAAGTGGCCGTATTGACCGATTCCATCAGCGGCAGAACACTCACCGTTTCGACCGACCAGCCCGGCATTCAATTTTATACCGGTAATTTCCTCGATGGCAAATTCAGCACCAGCGACGGAAAGTCCATCGGCAAACATGCAGCGCTTTGCCTCGAAACCCAGCATTTTCCGGATTCACCCAATCAACCATCATTCCCTTCTACCATATTGAAGCCCGGCGAAACCTACCATACCATCACCCGTTATAAACTTTCGGTACAGAAATAAACATGGCAGATAGTTATTAAATGAAAGGACATATGGCAAAGGCGGGGGCTTTTCTTTTTGATCTTAACGGAACGATAATCGACGACATGGCCTATCATACAAGGGCATGGTCGGATATACTGAACAACGATTTACAGGCCGGGCTCGATGAAGCCGCTGTAAAAGCCGAGATGTACGGTAAAAACAGCGAAGTACTTACCCGCATTTTTGGCGCGGGTAAGTTCACGCAGGAAGAAATGAACGCGCTGTCTGTAGAAAAAGAAAAGCGCTACCAAAAAGCCTACCTGCCAGATATAAAATTGATCAATGGCCTGGGTAATTTGCTCGATCAGGCGCTGGCTAAGGAAATAGCAATGGCGATTGGCTCGGCGGCTATTCCGTTTAATATAGACTTTGTACTCGACAATCTCGGACTGCGTGGTTATTTCACTGCGATTGTTAGCGCCGATGATGTGGCCATGAGCAAACCTCACCCGGAAACCTTCCTGAAAGCCGCACAGTTGCTGGGCGTTTCGCCGGAAAACGCCGTCGTTTTCGAAGATGCGCCAAAAGGGGTTGAATCCGCCGCCAGGGCCGGGATGAAAGCCGTAGTGATTACTACCATGCATGAGCCACGCGAATTTCAGGACTACGACAATATCCTTTGGTTTATCGAGGACTATACCGACCCAAGACTGCAGGAGCTCC
>JAGWTK010000161.1 GCA_028876035.1 Bacteroidota bacterium | reverse complement strand
CGGCGCTGATGAACTTTTTAAGTTCTTCGTCGTAAAAACTAACCTCTTTCTGTACCAGTTTTTTCCCTCCTTCGAGCAATCGTACGTCCTGCCCTTCATTACAGAGACGGGTCCATTCATCGGGGTCCACTTCAAATTCACTAAGCGTAACCGGGCGCGCCAGTCTTTTGGCTTTCAGGAATTCTTTGGGAGGAATGATATGCAGCCACTCCGGATAGAAGATCAATCCCTTTTCATTGATGAAAGGAAGATTGTTGAGGTAAAGGATAAACACGCGGCCCTGGTAATCTTTCAGCTGGCTTACCAACCAGTAGTATCCGGATACATCGTGTTTATTCTGCGCTGCCCAAATCCAGACAATTTCTTCCGGATTTTCGTTTAATGTGGTTTTCAAGGTTGCCACTGTGGCGTTGTCATCTACTTCTCCCGTGGCTACTTTACCGTCGTAGTCACCGCCTGCCAGCACTTCTGTCCACCAGTTGCGCCGTGCTTCGATGCCTTCTGCCGTATAAATGTTTAAAAGAGGCCCCACGGCGTAATCGTCTTTTATCTCCACAATGGAACCAGCCAGTGTGTCGTCCATTTCTATCGCCTGCTGCAGCACCGTTGTATCAGCGGTATTAAAAACAATATGAATCATTTTGTTTCGGTTTGCGTTGAGCAATCGTGTTATTTGGTTAGTGCCTCCACTTCTTCTACGAGGTCTACTTCTACTTTCAGGTTGTCGATGATAAACTCCTGGCGATCGGGTGTATTCTTCCCCATATAATAGTCGAGTACTTCCTGGATATGGGTTTCAGGCATGATCATCACGGGCTGTTTGCGCATATCGGCGCCAATGAAGCGGGCGAATTCATCCGGACTGATTTCTCCCAATCCTTTGAATCGCGTAATCTCCGGCTTTCCGCCCAGTTTCTTTATAGCGGCTTTTTTTTCTCCTTCATCGTAGCAGTAGATCGTTTCCTGTTTATTGCGGACGCGGAAAAGCGGTGTTTCCAGGATGTATACGTGGCCATTCTTCACGATGTCGGGGAAAAACTGCAGGAAGAATGTCATGAGCAGGAGCCGGATATGCATACCGTCCACATCGGCATCTGTTGCCACCACAATATTATTGTACCGCAGCCCTTCGTAGCCTTCTTCAATATTCAGCGCATGCTGCAGCAGGTTGAATTCCTCGTTTTCATAAACGATCTTCTTGGTGAGACCAAAGCAGTTTAATGGTTTACCCCGCAAACTAAACACTGCCTGGGTTTCTACCTGCCTGGCTTTCGTTATGGAACCACTGGCGCTATCACCCTCAGTGATAAAAATGGTGGTCTCTTTTTGCTTTTCAAGTATGGCTTCTTTGTCTTTTCCGGATGGTTCGTCGTTGTAGTGGAACCTGCAATCGCGTAACTTTTTATTGTGCAGGTTCGCTTTCTTCGCGCGCTCGTTGGCCAGTTTCTTGATGCCTGCGAGTTCCTTGCGTTCACGTTCGTTTTGTTCGATTCTTTTTTTCAGCGCTTCCGCTACGGCCGGGTTGCGGTGCAGGAAGAGATCGAGGTCCCGGGCCAGGAAATCACCGATAAAGCTTTTCATCGAAGGCCCGCCCTCATACACGGTTTGCGAACCGAGTTTGGTTTTTGTCTGGCTCTCGAATACTGGTTCCTGTACGCGTACCGAGATGGCCGCGCTGATGCTGCCGCGGATATCACTGGCATCATAGTCTTTTTTGAAGAAGTCACGTATCGTTTTTACATAGCCTTCTTTAAAAGCTGCCAGGTGGGTTCCTCCCTGGGTGGTGAACTGTCCGTTTACAAATGAATAATATTCCTCTCCATACTGGTTTTCGTGGGTGATAGCCACTTCAATATCTTCTCCCTTCAGGTGGATGATCGGATAGCGCAGTTCATCTTCATTGGTCTTGCGCTGCAGCAGGTCCAGCAACCCGTTTTTTGAAATATACTTTTTGCCATTGAAGTTGATCGCCAGTCCGGCATTCAGGTAACAATAATTCCAGAACTGGTTGTCGAGGTATTCGTGGATAAAGTGGAATTTCTTAAAAACCGATTCATCTGGAACAAAGCTCACCAGGGTACCATTGGGCTCTGTAGTTTTTGTTTCCTTGTGTTCTTTGGTGAGGTTGCCTTTTTCAAATTCTGCCGTTTTCTCTTTTCCTTCCCGGAAGGCGGTCACTTTAAAATAGCCGCTCAGCGCATTCACTGCTTTCGTACCCACACCATTCAGGCCCACACTTTTTTGAAAGGCTTTGCTGTCGTATTTCGCACCGGTATTGATCTTACTCACCACATCCACAACTTTGCCGAGGGGTATACCACGGCCATAATCGCGCACGGTAACCGTTCCTTTTTCGATGGATACATCTACCTGTTTGCCATAGCCCATGGTATGTTCGTCGATACAGTTGTCGATAACCTCCTTCAGCAATACGTAGATGCCGTCATCCGGACTGCTCCCGTCGCCCAGCTTGCCAATGTACATACCCGGGCGGAGGCGGATATGTTCCTTCCAGTCGAGGCTGCGGATACTGTCCTCAGTATAGTCGAACAGGTTTTTGTCTTTTTCTGCCATACGGATATGATCTAAGTTTTTGTTGGATAAGTCCGGAACAAACCAATAGCACTCAGCGCTGTAGCGGGCAAACTGCTAAACCTTTTAGTAAATCCGGTGCGGCGCAAATATAACGAATGCATCGCGGAGGCTATTTGAACCACTTATTCACCGCCTGTGGAAAAGAATGGACACAGACGGGCTGTTAAATTCATTGGCCTGCTTGCTGCTGTGGCACAGTAGTTGGAAAACAGCTTATACCCGGCCCTCTGTTATTATTTCACTATCAAATAAATCAAATATGAAAACATTAAAAGCAGGTATGATGGGATTGTCGATTGCAGCTGCAGGGCTACTGGCCTTTACAGGAATTGATACCGGTACCATCAAAGGCCGGGTTACTCCGGCAGATGGTGCCACACGGGCCTGGGCGCTTTCCAGTACCGACACCTTGCGCGCAGATATCCAGGCAGGCAGTTTTGAAATCACCAACGCAAGACCCGGCACTTACCGGATCATTATTGAGGCAAAGCCTCCGTATAAGAATACGGCGAAGGACAATGTGCGTGTGGCAGACGGACAGCCAACGGACGTGGGTGAAATTAAACTCAGTCAATAAGCTAAAAAGAGGTCGTTCCAATACTAAATGGGGCGACCTTTTTTATTAGTTCTTTTTTTAGGCTGTTTTTCCGTGATTTTTCGGATTGATGCTCAAAAAGTCGCAGCTATGCTGCTATTTTCTTTCTCAGGTTGTGTGCAAGTGCCAGTAATCCGGTTTCTACTGTCACTTTAGCCTTGCCGCGTAACATGAACCGCTTAAAGTGGTGATTGTGCTTCAGATTTGCAAACACAGGTTCAACGTCAAAACATCTTTTCTTTCGCTTTGCTATTCCTTTGCTTGTCTTCAGCCGTTTTTCAGCCTTTTGTTTTAAGCGTCGGAAGTTGTTTGCTACTTCTATTTCCCGGTTTCCCTTTTGTTGATGGCATGCTTCCCTTAAAAAACATCCATTACAGTTTTTTGCCTTGTAGGTATCTATAATTTGAGGATATCCGGTTGTTGTTTCTCTGATGGTCCAACCCTGATGTTTCATTGGCTCTCCTAGTGGACAGATATATTCATCCTTTTGCTCATTGTATTGAAGTTTATCTGCTGTAAAAGGAGCTTTACTCTTTATTGTTTCATTTTGCTGGCGGTCGAACCGGGCATGCTTTACATAAGCCGTTATCTTTTTAGTTTCCAACCACTGGTAGTTTTCTTCGCTTCCATACCCGGCATCGGCTGTTATGTTAGCGGGCTTTTGTTTGTATTGTCTTATGTGGTGAGTGAGATGTTCTCTGAGGGTGTTGGTATCAGTGGTGTTCTGATGGATGGTATAGGAGGCTATGTATTGATTGTTGGTGGATATCTGAACATTATAGGCTGGCTTTAACTGCCCGTTCTTCATATGGTCTTCCTTCATCCGCATGAAGGTGGCATCGGTATCCGTTTTGGAGTAACTGCTGCGATGCTCTCCCAAAACCTGCTCCTGCTGTTCATATTTTTTGAGATTGGCAGGCCAGTTTTTAGTAGCATAGTTCAGCTTTTGTTTCACCTGCTTATCTACCGGCTTATCCTTTAATGCTTCATTGATCTTGTCAATGGTTTGCTGCACCTTTTGTGCATCTATCTTCTCAAAACCGGACGGGTCAGTGTCATCCATCTCAGATGCCGCCACTTTTCTTGCATACTGCCACAGTTCATTTAACTGGGTTTTGATCTTCTCCCGGTTTGTTTTGATGGCTCTGCCCCATACAAAAGTGTAACGATTGGCATTAGCCTCTATCTTAGTGCCATCAGTATATATCTCTTTTATGTTCAACAACCCTTCCTCACATAAGAGGGTAACCACCTGTGTAAAGATGGGCTGAAGCGACTTTTGCAGTCGTTCGCTCCTAAACCGGTTAATAGTATTATGGTCGGGCTTTTGCATCCCTGCCAGCCACATATAGTGAATATGGCTGCTTACGCATTCCTCAATACCACGACTGCTGTAAATATTGTTGATATACGCATATACCAACACCTTCAGTAACATCCGGGGATGATAGCTGCTGGTACCCCCAGGGCGATATTGACCCGTAAGAACGCTGATATCCACCCGCTCAAGAACGGCGTTTACCACCCTCACAGGATGATCCATCCTGATCAACTCATCCAGGGTCGGTGGTATTGCCATGATCTGATGCTGATTGTTTTGCTTGAATACTACCTTCAAGTCCTGTCGCTTTGCCATACACAATAGACAACCAAAACTCAAACAACGCTTCTCCTCTAACCCCCACTTTTTATCCGCATTTGGGGATATCACAATAAAAAGAGGCTGCCCTTTTGAGACAGCCTCTTTTCAATTTCGTGACCCCGTCAGGATTCAAACCTGAAACCTTTTGATCCGTAGTCAAATGCTCTATTCAGTTGAGCTACGGGGCCGGCCTTTAAATGGGTGGCAAATATAGGACAATCCACCCAAGAAAAAAATGCCATTGCTAAATATTTCCGCCTACTCCTCGGCCAGGAAAGGATAGCGGTAATCAGTGGGCGGTACAAAGGTTTCTTTGATGGTCCGCGCACTCAGCCAACGGTATAAATTGAGGATAGAACCCGCTTTGTCGTTGGTACCACTGGCCCTGGCCCCGCCAAAAGGCTGCTGGCCTACCACCGCACCCGTGGGTTTATCGTTGATATAGAAATTACCCGCCGCCTGGCGCAGTCGGTCGGTGGCCCTTTCCACGATACCCCGATCCTGCGCTATCACCGCACCCGTGAGGGCATAGGGTGAGGTGCTGTCTACCAGGTCCATCGCGGCTTCAAAATCGTTTTCGGGGTATACATATACGGTCAATACCGGCCCGAATATCTCTTCACACATGGTCACCGATTTGGGATCGGTCGTTGCAATCACGGTCGGTTGCACAAAATATCCTTTGGATTTATCGCAGGTTCCGCCTGCCCAGATCGTATTGGCCGGATTGGTTTTAGCCTGGTCGATATACGACTTGATCTTATCAAAGCTCTTTTCGTCGATCACCGCATTGATAAAATTCCGGAAATCATCTACCGGACCCATCGCAAATCCGTTGATGCCTTCTACCAGCTTTGCTTTTATCGCCTCCGCCAGGTTGGAAGGAATATAAGCCCTCGATGCCGCTGAACATTTCTGTCCCTGGTATTCAAATGCGCCTCGCAATAAGGCCGTGGCCGCTACCGCTGGATCCGCCGAACGATGAATCAATACAAAATCTTTTCCGCCGGTCTCTCCCACAATGCGCGGGTAAGATTTGTATTTCGGCATATTCGCGCCAATGGTCTCCCACATCTTATTAAACACACCCGTACTGCCGGTAAAATGCACGCCCGCAAAATCGGGATGGTTGAAACAAACCTCGCCCAGGGTCGGACCATCCACATACACCAAATTAATCACACCCGCAGGCAGTCCCGCCTCGATCATCACTTTCATGAACATCTCCGCTGCATACACCTGTGTATTCGCCGGTTTCCATACCACGGTATTGCCACACATCGCGGCACTGGTGGGCAGGTTACCACCGATCGCGGTGAAATTAAAAGGCGTTACCGCCAGTACAAATCCTTCGAGCGGACGAAACTCGAGTCGGTTGTGCATACCCGGACTGCTAATCGGCTGTTGCTTATATATCTCGCTTAAGAAATGCACGTTGAATCGAAGGAAATCGATGATCTCACAGGCGGAATCAATCTCGGCCTGGAAAACATTCTTGCTTTGTCCGAGCATGGTTGTACCATTCATGTACGGACGATACTTGGTCGCGATCAGATCCGCCGCCTTCAAAAAAATATTCGCGCGGTTCTCCCAGCTCAGCGAAGCCCATCCAGCTTTTGCCTTGAGTGCTGCATCAATCGCCTGCTTTACATGCGAGGCATCGCCTTCGTGAAAATAACCCAGCGTATGCGCCAGTTCATGCGGTGGCCGCAACACATGTTTCTTTCCCGTACGAATTTCTTGTCCGCCGATATACATCGGAATATCCGCCTCCTTCGACTTCAATTCTTTCAGCACTTCTTTCTGGCGTTTCTTTTCTGCAGAACCAGGGGCGTAGGACAGGACTGGCTCGTTGATTGGGAGGGGGTAAGAGAAGTAACCTAAGCTCATGTTGGTATATTTTGGGTACTTAGTACTGAGTACTTAGTACTTAGACAGAAATTCAAAATTAAAAATTCAAAAGCCCGGCAATAAACGTACGCCGCTGCACAGAAACAAATCAGCCATCCTCCCATCAGACATTAGACATTTTTGGTAGCCAGGACATCCGGCCAGTCTGCTCTCATATCTTACATCCCCAAATCTTATATCTCAGATCAGTTCCCCGTTGCTTGTCCTTCCTTCTCACTCATTAAATACGCCTTTATGAAACCATCGAGATCTCCATCCATCACCGGCTGTATATTCCCCACTTCATAATCCGTGCGGTGGTCTTTGATCATTTTATAAGGATGGAAGACATAGCTGCGGATCTGGCTGCCCCACTCTATCTTTTTCTTGGTGCTGTTTACGGCATCTTTGAGTTCATTCTTCTTGCGTAGTTCGAGTTCATACAAACGGCTGCGCAGCATTTCCATCGCGCGTTCGCGGTTGCCCAATTGAGAGCGGTCCTGCTGGCACACCACCACAATGCCTGTCGGTATGTGCGTGAGCTGTACCTTGGTTTCTACCTTGTTTACGTTTTGTCCGCCCGCACCGCCGCTTCGCGAGGTTTCCATCTTCACATCGGCGGGTTTGATATCGATATGGATCGTATCGTCCACTAAGGGGTATACAAATACGGAAACAAAGGACGTATGCCTCCTGGCGTTGCTGTCGAACGGCGAGATGCGCACGAGTCGGTGTACGCCGTTCTCTGCTTTGAGAAACCCGTAGGCAAACGGACCTTCAAACTGGAGGGTCGCGGTTTTAATACCCGCCCCATCGCCCCATTGCCAGTCGAGTTCGGTGACGGTCCAGCCCTGCTTCTCGCCATACATGCGGTACATGCGCGCGAGCATTTCGGCCCAGTCCTGGCTTTCAGTACCACCCGCGCCTGCGTTGATTTGCAGGATAGCGGTGAGTGCATCTTCCGGTTCGTTGAGGGTTGCTTTCAGCTCGGTATCCTCCAGTTGGGTCTGGGCTTTGTCGAATGCTTCCTTGGTTTCCTCTTCGGTGGCATCGCCCCCTTTCCAGAACTCAAAGAGCACGGCAAAGTCTTCCACCGCTGTTTCGGTTTGCTCGTACAGCTTTACCCAGTACTCGTTTTGCTTGATGTTTTTGAGGATCTCCGTGGCGCGTTTGTTATCATCCCAAAAGCCCGGACTCAGCGAGAGCTGTTTCTCTTCATTGATTTTATATCGTCGGTTGGCGACGTCAAAGAAACCTCCCCAGGACCTGCAGGCGATCTCTCATTCCCTTAATTTGGTCTTGTGTCATAAGGCGCGAAGATAGGCAAAAACTGGCTAACGGCTGCTAGCTGCTGGCTACTAGCTACTGGCAGTTGGCGGATGGGTTTAGGGGTTCTCGACATTGATGGTGTTTTCAATAATACGCTTGCAGCCGCACCTAAAGAACTTTTAAACCTTTAAACGCTTAAACTTTAAGGGCATCTCTAAAAACTATGGATAAGGTGCAATGTTTTGATCAGTAAGTTTGTCTGAGCAAAAACATCTGCCATGTCCAAAGTTAGAGGATTGTTTGATGAACAGGTTCGCCTTGAGAA
>JAGWTK010000160.1 GCA_028876035.1 Bacteroidota bacterium | reverse complement strand
AATTTGACCGGGTGGCGTTGCCGGTGGTAAATGAAGACAATGTGTTGATGGGCGTTATTACGGCAGACGATGTATTTGACATGGCCGAGCAGGAAGATACGGCCGCTATTCAGAAATTCGGCGGTTTGGAAGAACTGGACTACCCTTATGTACAAACGCCCTTTTTCTCTCTGCTGCGCAAAAGAGCAGGCTGGCTGGTGATTCTTTTCCTGGGTGAAATGTTCACGGCTACTGCGATGGGATACTTCGATAAAGAAATGTCGAAAGCCATTGTACTCGCCTTGTTTGTGCCACTGATTATTTCGAGTGGTGGTAATAGTGGTTCACAAGCCGCTACTCTTATCATTCGTGCGATGTCGCTGAAAGAACTCAACCTGCGCGACTGGTGGTATGTGATGCGAAGGGAAATACTCTCCGGCCTCTGCCTGGGTATTATCCTCGGCGCCATTGGCTTTATCCGCATCAGCATCTGGCAGGAACTGGGTTTGTACAACTACGGCCAGCATTGGATTCCCCTTGGCATCACCATTTTCTTTTCACTTATCGGCATCGTCATGTGGGGCACCCTCAGTGGTTCAATGATTCCCATTGTCCTGAAAAAATTTGGCGTCGACCCCGCTACTTCATCGGCACCGCTTGTAGCAACGCTGGTAGACGTAACAGGATTGGTCATTTATTTTTCGATTGCGGCGATTATCTTGAAAGGAACGCTGCTTCCTTAATGTGATGAATGTGGTTAATGTGCAAATGTGCAAATGTGCAAATGCCCGCCCGGCTGACGCCGTTCGGACGGGTGCCAATGGGTTCGGCCGGGTGTTGGAGACTTCTGAATGATGAATGGTCGATTGTGCTGTTAGCTATTAGCTGTTGGCTATTGGCAATGCAAACAGACTTACAACTTCCAACTTATTACTTACAACTTCTTCGTATTTTGATTGGGAAACAACTGCAACATGAGAATACTCCTGTACGCCTCGCTGCTCGCTGGCACATTCGCAGCGCATGCACAAAAAGCGGCTCCTGTTAATCCCAACAAAAAATTGGTGCTGGCTTCCGTAGAAAAACACCAGCAAGAGTTGATCGGTCTGAGTGATTCCGTGTGGACCTATGCAGAAACGGCCCTGCGGGAGACAAAATCGGCTACCCTGCTCGCTGATTATGCCGAGTCCAAAGGTTTTCGCGTACAACGCGCCGTAGCGGGCATGCCCACCGCATTTATTGCGGAATTCGGCGAAGGCAAACCCATTATTGCCATCCTGGGTGAATTTGATGCACTACCCGGACTGTCGCAAAAAGCCGTTCCCGAACGGGCAGTAAGGATAGAAAATGCACCGGGACATGGTTGCGGGCACAATATGTTTGGTGCGGCGAGCCTGGGCGCAGCGCTTGCGATCAAGGAACAAATCGCAGCCGGGAAATTAAAAGGAACCATTCGCTTTTATGGTACCCCTGCCGAAGAAGATATAGGAGGTAAAATTTATATGGCGCGTGCCGGCTTGTTCAATGATGTAGACATTAGCCTCGACTGGCACCCCGATTCCGAAAATAAATCCAACATGCAAAGCTCACAATCGATGGTGAGTTATTTGATCAGCTTTCATGGGAAGAGTGCGCACGCCGCCGCAGATCCCTGGAACGGCCGGAGTGCATTGGACGGTGCCGAATTTTTCACGCATGGCATCAATTACCTGCGCGAACACGTAAAACCCAGTGTAAGGATGCACTATGTATTCAAAAAGGCAGGCGATGTACCCAATGTGATTCCCGCGGAGGCGAGTGTATGGTTGTGGATCCGCGATTCCAAACGGAGTGGTGTAGCCGCAGTTGAGCAACGCATGCGCGAGATCGCCCAGGGCGCTGCTACGATGGCAGGTGTAACGAGCGATATCAAACTATTAAGCGGCGATTATGAATTGCTCTTAAATAATACCGGCGCAAAAGCTTTACAGGCCAATATGGAACTGGTAGGTCCCATCACCTATACAGCCGAGGAAATACAGTTCGCGAATAACCTCATGAAGGCCTATGGCGCAGAACCATCGGGGTTAGATGGTTCGGTACAGCCGCTGGAAACAACCCGTCCGGATCCGGATGGCGGTTCTACCGATGTGGGCGATATCAGCTATATCGTTCCGGAAATTAGTTTGCTGGCCACAACGGCTCCCCACAAAGCCCCCTGGCATTCCTGGGTGGTGGTAGCGGCCGGCGGGATGTCGATCGGCCACAAGGGTATGCTGTTCGCAGCAAAATGTTTATCGGCCACCATGGTAGACCTCTTTGAGAATGAAAAACTGAGGGAGCAGATCAAGGCAGAATTCCTGCAGAAAAAAGGGTCAGAAGTATGGAAAGCCATGCTGCCCGACGGTCCGCCCCCGGTGCCGGCAGACTAAACAAACAACCGGAAACAAGGCCCCTGCTGCCCAATGATTTGCCGTACAAGGGAGTGACACAACAATGCCCGGCCATGATTGCCGGCCCAGCCCATAACAACCTAAAAAACACAGGGTTTCAATTGCTGTTTTTGCCTTAATTTCGGCGTTCAAATTTTATCCATACTATGGCGGAATCGATTCTTATGCCGCGTTTGAGCGATACCATGACCGAAGGGGTGATTGCTGCGTGGCACAAAAAAGTAGGCGACACTGTTAAAAAGGGCGATTTGCTGGCCGAAGTGGAGACCGACAAGGCGACCATGGAGCTGGAAAGTTATAAAGATGGCACCCTCCTGCATATTGGCACCGATAAAGGCGGTAAGCTGCAGGTGAACGACCTGCTGGCCATTATCGGCAACCCCGGCGAAGATATTTCCAGCCTGGTGAAAGGCGGTGGCACGGCTCCGGCACCAGCGGCTGAACCGAAAAAAGAAACCGCAAAGCAGGCAGCACCTGCAAAAGAAGCAGCTGCTCCGGCCGCTGCGGGTAGCGCTATTGATTTGAGCAAAGTGGAGGAAGTGATATTGATGCCACGTTTGAGCGATACCATGACCGAAGGCGTGATTGCCGGATGGCATAAAAAAGTAGGTGATACCGTGAAGAAAGGCGACTTGCTGGCAGATGTAGAAACCGACAAAGCCACCATGGAACTGGAGAGCTATAAAAATGGCAAACTCCTTTACGTGGGTGCGCAGAAGGGTGATAAAGTTCCGGTGAACGCACTGCTTTGTATCATTGGTGAAGAAGGTAAAGTAGATGTAGAAAAACTCGTAGCAGCTGCCAAAGGCGGCGTTGCGGCACCCGCTGCTGCTGGCGAAACGAAAGCGGAAACCGCTGCTGCCACTGCAACCGTGGAAGCGCCAGCCGTCGCTGAAAACAGCAATGGTCGGGTAAAGGCTTCCCCCCTCGCAAAAAAACTTGCTGCTGAAAAAGGCATTAACCTTTCCCAGGTAAGAGGAACGGGTGATGGCGGAAGGATTACAAAATCGGACGTTGATAATTTTAAACCATCAGCCGCCAGCGCAAGTACAGCACCTGCAAAAGCAGCAACAAGTTCAGCACCGGTAAACAACGTACCGGCCGGACAAGTAAGCTTCGACGACACACCGGTATCACAGATGCGCAAGGTGATTGCGAAGCGTCTCGCAGAAAGCAAATTCACCGCGCCGCATTTTTATGTGACGATGAGCATTGATATGGACAAGGCCGTTGAGAGCCGCGCCAAAATCAATGAAGTGGCCAAGGTGAAGATTTCATTCAACGACATGGTGCTGAAGGCATGCGCGCTTGCATTGAAACAACACCCTGCAGTGAACAGCAGCTGGCTGGGCGACACCATCCGCACCAACCACCATGTGAACATTGGCGTAGCCGTCGCCGTTCCCGATGGATTGCTGGTACCGGTGGTTCGTTTCGCAGATACCAAATCACTGAGTCAGATCGGTGCAGAAGTAAAAGACTTTGCGCAAAGAGCAAAAGATAAAAAATTACAACCCAGCGACTGGGAGGGCAATACGTTTACCATTTCCAACCTCGGTATGTTTGGAGTAGATGAGTTCACTGCCATTATTAACCCGCCCGACAGTTGTATCCTCGCCGTTGGAGGTATTCAGCAGGTTCCCGTTGTGAAAGATGGTGTAGTAAAACCCGGCAACGTAATGAAGGTGACCCTAAGCTGCGACCACCGCGTGGTGGATGGTGCGACCGGGGCTGCTTTCCTGCTCACCCTGAAGAGCCTGCTGGAAGAGCCGCTGAGAATGCTGGTATAACAGGTATCAATAAACGTTTTTCAAAAAGACTGCTGCGAAGCGGTCTTTTTTTTGCGCATCAGGGTAATGGCTTTTTGCGTTCACCCCGCTGTGCTGATGCTGCCTGGCACCTGCTGATAATTTTTTTGCCTACCTTGAACATATGGAACGGTCGACCATTCAATTGCTCCGCTTTCAATTTTCTTTTTTCCTGCTGCCGGTGTATCTATTCGCCCTGAGCCGTGTACTGTATACCAACTGGTGGCATGCGGCCCTCGTGTTTGTAATCCTGCACCTGCTGGTATACCCTGCGAGCAACGGGTACAACAGCTATATGGATCGCGATGAAACAAGTATTGGTGGTATTGAAAACCCGATGGCCCCTACAAAGGAATTGTTCCGGGTTTGCCTGTTGATGGATATTGCAGCGGTATTGCTTTCGTTGCTGATTGATCTTCCGTTTGCGTTGGGTATTTTGCTCTACATCCTGGCATCGCGGGCATATAGTTACCGCGGTATCCGGTTGAAAAGGTTTCCGTTGATCGGTTATCTCACTGTTGTGATTTTCCAGGGCGCCGCTACTTTTTGGTTGGTGTACCATGGCTCACACCGGGATTTATCTTTCAACGTGCCCGAAAGCGGGATGCTGGCGGCCAGTTTGCTGGTAGGCGGCTTTTACCCGTTAACGCAGGTGTACCAGCACGAAGCAGATGCAAAGGACGGTGTTCAAAGCATCAGCCGCCGCTTAGGGTATCGGGGCACTTTTGTGTTTGCAGCACTGGTGTATTTTTTTGCCTTCCTGGTGCTGGCCTGGCATTTCTTCAGCAGCCTGGAATGGAATCAATTTTTTGTACTGGCAACCTGTATGCTGCCGGTTCCCGTATATTTTTTTATATGGGCACGAAAAGTGTGGAAGGATACCAGGGCAGCCGATTTCCGTCATACCATGCGGTTGAACTGGATCGCGTCCATCTGCACCAACACCGGTTTTTTAATTTTGATCATCTGGAAAACAATCGCTGATTGAGTAAAATAATTTCGATAGGAACCAGCACGCCATCGTATCGTCACCAGCAGGACGATATCATGCATTTCATGGAACAGGTATATGCCATGAATGAGACCGATAAACGAAAGCTGCGGTTTCTGTATCATCATAGCGGTATCAAAACACGCTACTCGGTGGTGCCTGATTACAACCGTCCGCTCCCCGAATGGAAATTCTACCCGCATTCGGAAAACCTGGAACCATTTCCTTCGCTGGAACTGAGAATGCTTTGGTACCAGAAACATGCACCGGCATTGAGTGTAGATGCCATCCGTCGTTGTGCCGATGGTCATATTCACTCGCGGGAAATCACCCATTTGATCACGGTGAGTTGTACGGGCATGAGTGCGCCGGGTTTGGATTTGCAGGTGATGGAATTGCTCGATCTGCCCAAAAATATTTTCCGAACCTCGGTCAATTTCATGGGCTGTTACGCGGCCATCCATGCGATGAAGATGGCGGATACCATTTGCCGGTCGGATGCCGCCGCCAAAGTGATGATTGTTTGTACCGAACTCTGCACCCTGCATTTTCAAAAAGAACCGACACCGGATAATATTGCTTCCAGTCTTTTGTTTGGTGATGGCGCTGCCGCGATTTTAATTACCGGTGATGCCTATGCGAAAAAAGGGTTGCCGGTAAAAGGCTTTTATTCCGAAGTAGTACCGCGCGGTAAAAAAGACATGGCCTGGGAATTATCAGGCACCGGTTTTTTGATGACGCTGAGCGGTTATGTGCCGGATTTGCTGGGGGAAGATTTTGAAGCGCTTACCCATCGCGCCCTCGAACATAGCGGAACAACAACCCATCAAATTGATCATTGGTGCATTCACCCCGGTGGAAGACGTATCCTTGATACCATCAAAAAAACCATGCAGTTGCCGGAAGACGCTTTCCAGGCGAGTTACCAGGTACTGAATGATTTTGGGAATATGTCATCCCCTACCATTTTGTTTGTGCTGAAAGAACTGATGGGTAAGGCGAAGTCCGCCGATGACACCTATTTCGGTGCTGCCTTTGGTCCGGGCCTTACCATGGAGACCTTTGTACTGGGCACCGCCTGATGCTATTACCCTAACCAAGCCCATTGAATTTTAAACAACGCTCATACCAGCAGGAATTGCTCGACCGGACGGATATTCCCTTTGAGGATATCCGCCGGAACATGCAGGAATTGAATACCATCAATACCTGGCTGGGTGGACATGCCGTAACACTGCTGGGTTTCCGGCAACTAGTGGGCAAGAAAAAAGAAATCCATGTATGCGAAATCGGTTGCGGCGGGGGTGATAACCTCATGACGATTTTCCGATGGTGCCGGAAACACAGCATCAACGTGCAGTTGACCGGGATCGACATCAACCCTTTTTGTATCGAAGTAGCCACTACCCGTCTTGCAGAAACAGGTGCCAGCCTGATTTGCAGCGATTATAAAACTGCACTGCAGGAGGGTACAAAGGCCGATATTATTTTCTCTTCTCTTTTCTGTCATCACTTTCCGGAAACCGAGCTGCGTGGTATGCTCACCTGGATGCAGCGGCACAGCCGGCAGGGATTCTTTATCAACGATCTCCACCGCCATTTTTTGGCTTATTATTCTATAAAATTTATTACGGCAGTCTGCTCGCGTTCGTACCTTGTAAAGAACGATGCGCCCCTGAGTGTGCGAAGGGGGTTCAGTCGCGGTGAATGGCGGCAATTGTGTGCAGCAGCGGGCATCAATGCCAGCATCGAATGGAAATGGGCTTTCCGCTGGCTGATTTGTTCGAAAAATTAACAGCATGACCGAAACTTCCCCATATGCACCCGGTTTCCGCCCAGCAGAAAGCAGTGGCGAGATCTTTGATCTGGTGGTAGTAGGTGGAGGTTTGGGCGGACTAACCCTGGCCATTCAAATGGCTAAACTGAATTACCGGGTGGCATTGTTTGAAAAAGAGGAGTATCCGTTTCACCGCGTTTGTGGTGAATACATCAGCTTCGAATGCTGGAACTTCCTGGAGAACCTCGGGTATCCGCTCAGTGATATGGACCTGCCTATGATCAAACAGCTGCTCGTGAGTGCACCGGATGGTAAAACGCTGCGTCACCCCTTAACGCTCGGAGGATTCGGCATCAGCCGGTATTCGATTGATGCCGGCCTGGCAAAGATTGCGAGAGAGGAAGGCGTACAGCTATTCGAGGGTGAGAAGGTGACCGATTTGGTGTATGTGAAGGATCGGTTTGTGGCAAATACCAACAGGCGGCAAGTGGTGGTAGCGCGCTGTGCAGTGGCCGCGTATGGCAAACGCAGCAATCTCGATATTCGCTGGAAACGACCGTTCGCCCTGATGCGGCCCGGGAAGCTGAACAATTTTATTGGTGTTAAATACCATATTTACTGGGAGGGCGACGAAGACACCATTGCCCTGCACAATTTTGAAGACGGATACTGTGGCTTGTCGAAGGTAGACAATGGCATGTACTGTCTCTGTTATCTCAGCACGGCTGCGCAGTTAAAAAAATATGGCAGCATCCCTGAACTGGAGAAAATGGTTTTGCACCGAAATCCATACCTGGCCAGGATTTTTAACGAGGCGAAATTCGTGCGGAAAGAACCGGTTACAATTTCACAGATAGCCTTTACCCAAAAACAACAGGTAGAACAACATGTATTGATGATTGGAGATGCTGCAGGTGTGATCAGTCCGCTCTGCGGCAACGGTATGAGTATGGCCATGCATGCAGGCAAGCTGGCAGCGGAACAAATGGATGGATTTTTGAAGGGAAAGATAAGCCGGCAGCAAATGGAAGCGCAGTACAGTGCGCAATGGCGACTTCTGTTTGGAAAAAGGCTACGAACGGGCAGGCTGGTGCAGCGATTTTTCGGCAAGCCGATGCTCACCAACCTGTTCATTTCATTGCTACAACCGTTTCCGCGATTTATAGCATCTTTGATACGCCAAACCCATGGCGAGCCCTTTTGAAAACAAAATTGAACCCGGGATGAAGAAATTTTTGCTGTTCTGTTCTTTGCTGAGTGTGGTAGTGAATAGCCTTTCTCAGAACTACAAGGCCATCATGGGTTCACCTTACGCAGGTGCACTCGGTGTTCATA
>JAGWTK010000719.1 GCA_028876035.1 Bacteroidota bacterium | reverse complement strand
CTGCTTTGCAGACTGCCATTGACATGCCATTCAACAGCATCTGCTCCTGAACTGGTATTGGTGAACACAACCGGCGTACCCGCGCTAACAGTAGCAGACGAATGTGTGAAACCCGCAGCAGCGCTGCAGGTAACCGTTACATTAACGCTCATTGAATCATCGTCGCAAAGCGTATTGCCGGAATGCGCAACAAGTTTGATTTGATAATTGCCCGGAGCAGGGAAGCTGTGGTTCAGGTTTACCGACGTCCCCTGCAATACATTGTTGACATACCAGCTATAACTGCCGGCATTGGTTGACGTGTTCGTGAAGGTTTGTGCAATGCCGGCCCAAACGGATGCTGCGGGCGGAGTAAAAGATGCTGTCACAGGAGCGGGGCAGGGCGTTAAACAGGATTTGCAGGCCAGCAAACTGTTGCGTACGTTTTGAATAAACCAGTTCATCCTGTCGGCCTGTCCCTGTGTAAACACTTTCATGCAATTGAAATTGCCATAGTCCATATAGTCCTGGGTCAGGTCGTTTTGATCGGTGGCAAAGCCAGACAATACATCAGTAGAGCAACTGTTTACTGTTGAAGTGCAGGAAATGCCGGCCGTGGATTGGTCGGGCGGCGTATCGCAAACGCGGTCACCATCTATACTGCAATCGGTATTGGTGCAGCCGCCTTCGAAGGTATGGAAGAGACCCAGGTAGTGACCCATTTCATGTGCCACCACAACATCATTGGCATAAGAAGTTCCGAAATAGCCGGCTTCAATGATGATGCCATCCATTGGCATGCCGTGAGCGGAGGGCATGTAGGCATATCCCACCACGCTGGTCGGGATGGAGCTTACTAACCAGATATTGATATAGCAAAGGGGGTTCCAACGGTTGATATTTTTTACGTTTTGGTCGTCGGAATAATAGTTGGGGCCACCCATCACCGTGTAGGGTGAAACATCGCGGGTGATGCCATTGGTCGCCTGGTTCAGTGGATCGCGCTGTGCCATGCAAAACTGGATACCAGTGTTCACACCATCGGATGGATCGTAATAGCCCGTGTTGGCAAAAGCAAGGTTTAAATCCTGGATGCCTTTCAACACCTGTGCATCGGAAATATTCTCGGGCCCGTTGTTGTGAATGATATGCACGACCACTGCCAGGTTAACACCAGTTTGTCCACGCTGCGTCTTTCCCAAATTCAATCTGGCCGCGCGCACTTGATCAAGCAGGCCTTGCTCCGACCGGACATCCAATAATTTTTTTTCGGGATAGTGGCGAAAGAATTGCTGCATCACCTCTTGCTGGCCACAGGAGGGTGGCAGGGGTGATTGAGCCGCCATGACGCAGCTACAAAAAAGCACAATAAGCAGGAATATTCCTCGCAGCATTGCAAAAGGGGTGATTCAGGATATTGGTATCTGTTCTATTGCAGATACGCCCGCTATTCATAAACGGTTGGCCTCCTGAAATAGTCTGCGTTTGGTGATCTTCCTACAAATGAAGCGTCGCAAGACTGTCTTTGATAATTCCGGCGCATTCCAGTATTTGCTGGCGGTTGATGACCAGTGGTGGCGCGAAGCGAATCTTATCGCCATGGGTAGGTT
>JAGWTK010000159.1 GCA_028876035.1 Bacteroidota bacterium | reverse complement strand
GAATTCAAAATGGAGCCGGTTCCTGAAGGCATTCATTTCAAGTCCGATTTCAGAAGCATGCACTGTTTCCCATTTCAGGTCGGGGTTGGGATCCCAGCGGTTGGTGGCAGCGCCATAAGAATTGGTACCGAACACGGCGGATACGCCGGTATTCAAACTGGGGTAGAACGGATAGTTAATCGGTGTCCCGTCGAGGAAGCTGGCGCTTTGGTTACCCAATACTCCTACAGATCCTTTCAGTTTCAGGAAATCGATTACCGTAACATCCTTCATGAAATTTTCTTTGGTCAGCTCCCAGGCAGCACCCAACGCCCAGAACTGCTGGTGGCGGTTCTTGGTGGGGATTTGCGAAGTAGCGTCATCGCGGTATGAGAAGTTCAAATAATATTTGCCGCGGTAATTGTACAGTAGACGGCCCAGGAAAGAAGCTGTTGCGTACTCGTTTTGATCAGACGATGCAAGGGTTGTTGCCGGATCATTGAATTGGGTAGTGATGTACCAAAAACGCTTGTCATCCGGAATCGGCAGTGCGTTACCGGTGGTAAATGGTTTGGCAACACCTGTTCTTCCGAAGTGACTGAAATAATAAGTGGTGAAACCGCCGGTGGCTGTGATGTTGTGATCACCGAAGGCCTTTTTAAATGTCAGAATATGATCCTGCTGGAATTTCCGGTAGGTATCATCTCTTTCCGTTACCTGTGTTTTCTCCCCGTACAAATAGGGGTTGCCGTTGATGGGGTCGTATGCGTAGTACAACGGATTATAAGTACGGTTGTTTACGTTGCTGATATCCGCATAGAAAGTCGAACGCCAGGTAAAATATTTCAGAAAGTTCACCTCGCCATACACACTTCCCACATTGCGGTATTCTATATTGATGTTTTTGTTCCAGGTATTCTCCAGTTCCAGCAGCGGGTTTACTACGCCGGAATTTTGAAGAGAAGTAGCCAGGCCTGAATAGATATCAGAGATAATACTATCTCCTCCATAAGGATTGGCTACTTTGAAACGCTTTGTACCTGCCGATACATTGGGCATTACCTTGCGGGCATTGTCCAGGATGGAAGTAGCATTGTAGGGATTATTCTGACGGGAAGAATTCAGCACTACGCCAACCTTGATGGCCTTACTGATCTTGAATTCATCGCTGAACGAAAGCTGCATCTTCTCCAGCTTTTCGTGTTTGATGATACCCTCGTCATATATATAACCTAAACCAAGATTGAACTTATTTTTATCGGTGCTTCCGCTTACACTAAGGTTGTTGTTGCTGAACTTACCCGTGCGTGTAACCGCGTCGATCCAATCGGTATTCGCCGTAAGCTTTGAATAATCCGGAGTCGCAACGCCGTTGTTGGCGTTTTCTTCTGCGAACAGAGTATTAAAGCCATTCGCATCTACCAGTTTAATTTTATCCACCAGTTTTTTGGTGCCGAAGGAAGTGTTGAAGTTTACGATCACCTGTCCGGCTTTTGCCTTCTTGGTGGTAATCGCAATTACACCGGTGGCGCCTTTAACACCGAAGATGGCCAGCGAAGAAGGGTCCTTCAAAACTTCGATTGATTCGATATCATTCGGGTTGAGGTAGTCGATATTATCATTAAAAATACCATCTACCACATACAAGGGGTGTACCTGGCCGATACTAACGGTACCGCGTATGCGGATATCGGGTGCTTGTCCGGGTGTACCATTGTTCACGACTGACAGACCCGCTACTTTTCCCTGCAGGGAGGCTACCGGGTTGGTATTGGGCTTATCGGCGATTTCCTTTCCCATTACTTTGGTGATGGAACCGGTGAGGTCGCGCTTGTTCGCAGTACCATATCCTATTACCACCACTTCATCCATTTTTTGGGTAGAGGCCACCAGGCTTACCGAGATACTGGTTCTGCCTGCCACCGCGATTTCCTGTGTAACATATCCTACATAAGAAAATACGAGGACCGCGTTGTCGGGAACAGTCAGACTGAAATTACCTGCCGCATCGGTTTGGGTTCCGAGGTTACTGCCTTTCACTTTTACCGATACACCGGGCAATGTCTCACCGAGAGAGGAAGTGACTTTACCACTCACTTTTGTTTCCTGCACGTCCATCTCCCGACCGGTGATAACCACCAGGTTGCTGGGCAGAATTTTATAGTGCAGGGAGCGGTCGGTAAACAGTTTATCCAGCAATTCGGTTACCGGCATATCGCTCGCGTCAACGTCTACTTTGGTGCCCGCTTTGATGGTTTCATCGTTGTAGAGAAAGCGGTAGCTGCTCTTTCTTTCGATGATGGATAGTGCTTTCTTGAGCTCGGCAGACTGCAGCTTGAGCGTAATCCTTGTTTGGGAATACACTTTTGCTGAAACCTGGAAGCAGGTGAGTAACAATAAAGCCGTCGTTAGTTTCATAAACAAGAGCGTCTTTAGGAACTGGTGCCTTCGCCATAATAAAGGCATCAAATGGGTTTTTTTCATACTTTTAATTAAGGAGGTTGATAGATAAAAACGCCCCCGTGCTCTACGGGGTAGTTTTTCCGAAAGTCTGTCTTAACCTTTTACGACAGGGTACCGCGCCAACGGTCCCTGTTCTTTTTTAAGTCGGTTTGGTTTGTTTCATACAGCAGTGTTTGGTTATGCATTATTTCGACGAGATCACGATCTCGTTTTTGTTCATCTTGTAACTGAACGGCGTAATCAGCTGCAGGGCTTCCAGGGCTTGTTGAACGCTCTCATTTTCGAAGATGCCATTCAGGCGGCGCGGCTTGATGGACTCGTCGGCAAAGCGGATACTCACGCCATACCAGCGTTCCATTTTCACGGCGAGTTCTTCGAAAGTTTCACTTCGGAAGATGAGTTTATTGTCCATCCACGACGTTTCGATCACAGAACTATCGCGCGGACTATAAGTGATATGACTCACCATTACCAGCGGCTCCTGTTTTTCCGGCGCTTTCACGGCGGGGGCATGCAGGCGTACCGGCTGGGCGGGACCGGTGAGGGTATAGCTGCTGTCCTGGTTCGCCGTGATCAACTTTTCATTGGGTTTGAGGATGATTTTACCGCGACTGGTATTCTTCAGGGTCACTTCAATGCTACCCCTGATCAGGCTGGTTTCGGTATTTTTTTCGTTGGGGAAGGATTTAACGTTAAAGGCGGTACCCAGCACTTTGATATCGATGCTGGTGGTATGGATCACAAAGGGGAGAGAAGGATTTTTTACAACATCGAAAAAAGCTTCGCCGGAAAGACTCACTTCACGTAAACCATTCCCATAAGATTTGTCGTAAGAAAGTTTGGAGCCCGAGTTGAGCCAAACCTGGGTGCCATCGGGCAGCAGGAGTTTGGTTCGGGAACCGTTTTTGGTGGTGATTTCGCTGATATCGTTCGAGGAATGGTTGTGTACCGCTGCTTTGGCCGAATTACTATTATTATAATGGTTGAAGGCGTAGAAAGCGATAAAGAATACCAGGCCAAACATGGCCGAGAGCAACAAAAATCGTTTGCGGAGGGGCATCACCGGCGCTTCGGTGAAGGATTCGGGCTCGTCTTCGATTTCGAGGCCCATGGCTTTCATGCGCTGGAGGTGGTGACTGTAAGCAAGCTGGGTGTCTTCTGTATCGGGGACCGGCTGGTGCCAGAGATCGGCCAGGGTCTGCATCGAATAATGCATGTCGGGATGGCTCCGGAGCAATTCTTCCAGTTCAGCCAGTTCGGCAGCATCGGCTTCGCCGGCCAGCTTTTTGGCAATCAGATCCCAAAGCTTTTTTTGTTGCATGCAATCGGTTCGACAGGTGGTAAAATCTAAAGACAGGAAAATCCAGAGAAACCCCTAAACAGTTGTTAAAAAAAATTTAACGCTTGTTGCCGGAAGGGGCGGAAATGGCCCGGCCGATATCGAAATGCACGGCGGTTCCGATTTTTTTCAGGGCGATGGCGAGCTGGGCTTCGACTGTTTTTACGGAAATACCCATGATTTCAGCGACCTCGCGGTATTTAAGCTCTTCTTCTTTAACGAGGGTAAAGATCATCCGGCATTTGGGTGGGAGTTGGTCGATGGCCGCTTTGATACGGGCAACCATTTCAGCGGTGACCATTAATTGCTCGGGGTCGATGTAAACGCTGCGCAATTCATTGCTGCTTTCATCCACATTCTCGACCACTTGTTTATTACGGCTGAGGTAATTAAGGGCGGTATTTTTTACGGCGATAAAGAGGTAAACCTGGAGATTGCCGATGCTGGAGATACGTTTGCGTTTTTCCCAGATGGCGATGAATACATCGGAAACAATTTCTTCTGCTATCTCTTTCGACTTCACCATACCCAGGGCAAAACGCAATAAGGAGTTGTAGAATGACACAAAGAGTTCCTTGTAGGCGATCGTGTCGTCCTCCTTGGCAATACGTTCCTGTAGATACCTGATTTTGGCAGCAGCAATCATCCTTCCCTTCCTTTTTGTTTCAGTTCAATCCCGCTTCGAATATAGGAACAAAAAAACAACAGGATTGCTGCATGCTCACTGATAAAAATCAGTTGTACGGGCCAAATGCGACAAATTAAAATGCGAAATGGATGATAGAGATGCCAGCCTTACTGGGATTTTATCTATTTTTGCCCCGCTTAACAGGCGCAGGACCCTTAGCTCAGCCGGTTAGAGCATCTGACTCATAATCAGAGGGTCGCTGGTTCGAGCCCAGCAGGGTCCACACATTATTCGATTACTTATCACACCAACTGCCCGCGGCTTTCTCGCCGGAAAAGAGTAGTCCTGCGACTCATTTACAACAGTCCGGAATCGTCGATCCCGCCCATATCTAATCCCAACAGAGCCTGGCACAAGCGGGTGAACCAACTGCTAAACATGCTCACTCATCAGCGGCAACAAACTTACTGGCCAAGGCGACCTATTACTACCTCTCCTTAGTGGAAACTCGCAGACCTGATAGCCGGACTCTGTGTAAATTTTACTGCGAATAACGAGGTATTCGAACCGAGGACTACTAGTCATTCAGTCGCTTTTTTGAAAGCGTCTCCCTGTTTCAGCATCCGGAGTTACTCGGGTTGCATAAGCTATACAAGCGTCAGTATCGCATTAGCGTGTAAGACCAATGCTAAGCTTTACATGAATGCTGAATTTAATACAGGACTCGTGGCGAATTTTCATACGTAATTCCTATACCCGTATTATACATAAAATTGCTAAATTTCCTGATTATGCGGATACGGAGTGCAAGGGTCGTTACGATCGGACCTCTTGCCCAGACAGTACCGAAAGACGTGAACCCGAACCTAATCCCTTATGCAGTATTTGACCAAAAAAAATTGTAAAAAGCTAACCAATTATACGTTTGATCAGATTATTGGATTGACAGGCATACACGGAGTACATTCAGCGGCGGAACTAGCTTCAAACGCTGTTAAATATTTTCAGGCAGATATCGATGGTAAGATCGTTAATGTTGAATACGAAACAGATTTGTTGGAAGAATTTATCATTCGGATCGATCTTATCGAAAAAACTATAAAGGACGAAAAATTCATAAGTACGGAAGTAAAGAAAGGAATAAGTTTTCCATGGTTAGTATCGCAAGTAGACGCCGCCGTTGAACTTGGTTTCAAAAAGATTTCAATAGACGCTTACGGTGGTATTCGCGCAGAGAATAAATACACTGGGTTTATTGTTTGGGGCCGCTATGGATTTGTTATGTCATCAGCGGAAGATAAAAGAGAATTTAAACATGCGATGATCTCTCACGGAAGAGCTGAAAAGACACTTTTCGAGTTGCTCCATGCACCGGGCGGCAGCGACCTTTGGAATACAATTGGCTGGGATTGGCTAGGAGAGTTCAATTTATCCAGTAATTCCCTTGCCATGAAAAACTTCAGGAAAGTGAGGAAACAGAAGAACCTATAACTTATAACTATAAGAGCGTTTCTTTAGTACTGCCAGTGTTGCAGCTTTTGCTTCCTCACTTAACGCACTGAACTCTTTGTACAACGCTTTGTCGTCTTTTGCGTGGAGCTTTTTAGGATTAACTTTCCCGGCCATCATTTCGCTTAAGAATATGACTTGGTGAGCAAGTTTGCGCCTTACAAGCCTTGGGCTTTCTGCAGAAGCATTCGTTGCTCTTGCTGCAGTAACCTGTACCCATCCGAAAGGTTGAGCGGCCTGGGCTTTCAGTGCTTTTTTTGCAGCGTTGCCGTAACTAGTTCTTATATTTCTTTGTATAGTTTTAGTGCCTGCAACTCCATAGGTGCCTATAGCCCTTGCTGCCTCTTTCATTGCCGCGCGGGTAGTTTTTCCGACATATTTAACCGACTTCTTTCTCTTGCCGACTGGTGAAGTAACTGTGCGTTTTCCTGTCCTGCCCGAACCAGCCTTTTCCTGGGATTTCAATGCAATTATTTTTGTCATCTTACAATATACAGGAGGTTTTGAGAACGATTTGTAATGAACAATATAGCAAGATTAATCCGATTCTGAAACAAAACTATGCCAATTATTATACTAGCTTCTCCGTTCTACGACCTTACAAAAACGGCGGACCGACATATTTTATGGTTTTACTTATTCTAAACTCGGTTTCCTATATTTTTGCCGGCGGGTTGAATACATATCCTGAATGAAGAGGTAATCGGAAGGTCGGGTTGCAGTCCTGAGTGTAAAGGTTTGAGGAATAGCACACTTAGACAACCGATGATAGGTGAGAATTCCAACGATTCAGCCAGCATGCCCCTTCTGCTGTTTAGGAATCTTTTTTTACAAGATTTAACAAAATTCAACCGGCCATTCGCCATGGCCGAAATACATTTGCTGGCTCAGCACTGAAGCGTCGGTTCGCTGGTCCAAAAACTGAATGCACACATGAAACAAATTGCGTTGATTCTTTCCTCCCTGGTGTTACTGGCAGCAAGCGCATCGGCCCAAACGGATTCTACCAAAAGCAAGAAGAAAGACTGGAGCAAGCTCAGCCTGAACAACCGCGCCAACGACCATTTCATGTTGCAGCTGGGCTATGCCGGCTGGACACCATTGCCTGATTCCATCAAAACAAAAGGCTTTTCGCGCAGCATCAATGCGTATTTCATGATGGACCTGCCTTTTAAAACCGATCAGCGCTTTAGTGTGGGCATCGGATTGGGCATCAGCAGCGATCACATTAAATTCAATAAGGTTGAACCCAATGTTATCGCACAAAGCAGCACGCTTCCTTTCACTAATCGGTCAGATACCACCCATTTTAAAAAGTTCAAACTAGTAACGGCCTATATCGAAGCACCGGTAGAACTCCGCTTTGTATTGGACCCCGAGCACAGCGATAACAGCTGGAAATTTGCGGCAGGTGTAAAACTCGGACTGATGGTGAATGCACATACCCGTGGCAAAACCCTGGTGAATTCTTCTGGTCAAACGATCAATAACTACGTTCAAAAAGAAACTTCCCGCTCCTTTTTCAATGGCACCCGCATCATGGGCACGGCTCGTGTAGGCTATGGCCACGTGAGTTTATTCGGACAATACGCTCTTACTGCCCTGATCCGCGATAGCCGCGGACCGGTGGTGCATCCGTATAGTATTGGGATTACGTTCAGTGGGCTCTGAGTAAGTTTAAAAGTTTAAGGGTTTAAGGTTAAAAGTTCTTCCTTTGCGGGTTGCTGTGCTGATGTCGGCTTGCATTGTGTAAAACCTATCACTACCTTGATCGTCTCCCCTGCGAAGGCAGGGCTCCCATGACAAGAAGTCTGCGCATTAATCCTTTCATACGACCAGTCCTCCATTAGGGGATACCCGCCTCCGCGGGTATGACGTGCTTAAAATACATCCTCTCATTTACTGCGTCCTACATCAGGAGATTCGTCCCGATACAACGAGACGGGAATGACCAGAAAAGAACAATTACCTTCGCATACTAAATTGTAAGGATTCGTGCTGGATAAAAAGAACATCATACAAAACGAAGTGAAGGCCGTGCTGGTGGGCCTGGTGAGCAAAGACCAGGCAGAACAACAAACCCAGGAATACCTCGACGAACTGGCTTTTTTGGCGGAGACAGCAGGTGCCATTGCCGTGAAGCGGTATACGCAAAAACTGCAGCAACCCGATAGCCGGACTTTTATAGGAAAAGGAAAACTTGCAGAGATCAAGGAGTATACGCAGAACCGCGGGATAGAGCTGGTGATCTTCGACGATGAACTGAGCGGTTCGCAGATTCAAAATATTGAAAAGGAATTGGGCATCGTCACCATCGATCGATCGGATTTAATCCTCGATATTTTCGCGCGCCGCGCCAAGACCGCCCAGGCCAAGACACAGGTAGAGCTGGCACAATACCAGTATTTGTTACCCCGACTGA
>JAGWTK010000158.1 GCA_028876035.1 Bacteroidota bacterium | reverse complement strand
ATATGTTCCGTTTGTATGCAACGACTTTCCTCGGGAAATTCCGTGGTACGCATGAGCAGGAACATCACTTGCATGAGAGTCCGGCTGCAATGACTATTCCATTGGTTGTATTGGCGGCATTGGCCCTGGCAGGTGGCTGGATTGGTATTCCGGAAGTATTGGTAAAAGATGCGCATTGGCTGGAGCGTTTCCTCGAGCCGGTGTTTGCTGCTTCTAATAAATTACACGAAGTACATGCGGCCGATCATTCGAAAGAACTGATGATGATGGGCGTGTCGGTAGCATTGGCGATTGCTGCTATCGTATATGCGGTGAGCCGCTTTAGCAAAAAGCCTTCTTTGGGTGAACCCGAAGGGGCGGGCAAACTGCTGGCGAACAAATGGTATGTGGATGAGATATATGATGCGGCCGTGGTGAAGCCCTTGGATAAACTCGGCGCCTTCCTGGATAAAGGCATCGAAAAAGCAGGTATCGATTGGCTGGTGAATGCAGTAGGACGCGGCGTGCAGTATGGTAGCCGGCAATTGCGCTTGTTGCAAAGCGGACAGGTGGGCAGTTATGTGTTGCTGATGATTGTGGGGATGGTGATACTGTTTGTGCTGCAGTTCTTTTTGAAGAAGTAGGAGGGGAACGATGCCCTATTAAGAAGGAGATTCCTCCCGACGCGTCGGGACGCGGGAATGACGTTCTAGAGATAGTGACCAGAAACAAAAATAAAATTTATCTCTCCGGAGATCGCTTATGATAGCAGTCTTACTGATATTGGTTCCATTGGTAGCCGGACTTGGCTTGTTCGCGGTAAAGAGCGCGGGCGGGGCCAGGTCGATGGCATTGCTTGCAAGTATATTGGTACTGGTGGTGTCGCTGCTGGGGCTTACCGTGATGCACGACAAATCGCATCTCGTGTATGATGTGCCCTGGTTGCCCATGTTCAACAGCCGGTTTCATGTTGGGCTGGATGGCATGGGACAATTGCTTTGTCTGCTTACCGCTATTGCCTTTCCGCTGATATTTGTTGCGACCTGGAATAATACCTATGCCAATGCGAATCGTTTTTATGCATTGATGTTATTGAGCCAGGCCGGATTGATGGGCGTATTTCTTTCGATGGATGCGCTCTTGTTCTATTTCTTCTGGGAACTGGCGCTGATACCGGTGTATTTTCTATCGTCTATCTGGGGGGGCGAAAAACGCATTGCGGCTACTTTCAAATTCTTCGTGTATACGTTTGTGGGTTCATTGATTATGCTGGTGGGTCTGCTCTATATTTATTTCCAGGCAGGTGAGAGTTTTTCGATCGATGTATGGTACAATAGCCTGCATTTATCGGCCGACAAGCAAAACTGGTTGTTCTGGGTAATGTTTGTAGCCTTCGCCATCAAGATGCCCATCTGGCCCTTTCATACCTGGCAGCCGGATGCGTACGAACAAGCACCGACGGCGGTGACGATGGTATTGAGTGGCATCATGGTGAAAATGGGTGTGTTTGCGATGCTGCGCTGGTTAGCACCGGTATTGCCCGATGGTGTGTATCTCTGGGGTGATACGGTATCCCTGCTCTGTCTGGTAGGCATGGTGTATGCGTCTTTGATTGCCATTCAGCAAGACGATGTAAAACGATTGATCGCCTATTCTTCCATTGCGCATATTGGGTTGATGTGTCTCGCCATTTTTGCATCCGACAGAAGCGGACTGCAGGGCGTGATGTTCCAGATGTTTGCGCATGGTGTAAATATTATTGGCTTGTGGATCATCGCCAATACCATTGAAAAGAAATACGGCACCCGTAAGCTCTCTGAACTCGGCGGTATCGCTAAGGTAGATGCCGGGCTGGCGATTATGCTGGTGATTGTGGCATTGGGCAATATTGCACTGCCGCTCACCAATGGCTTTGTGGGCGAGTTTATGATGTTCAACGGGGTGTTTGGCAGCCAGGTGACCAGGTTTGGTGTGCTGGATACAGCGGTGGCTGGTATCTGTATTATCCTTTCAGCGGTGTATACGCTGAACATGATCAAGAAAATTATTTACGGAGATACCAATGCGCGTACGGCAGCGGGCACGCCCACGACCGCACCGGTATTGATTTCTTTGTCGGTTATTGTGGTTGTGATATTCCTGACCGGTATCTATCCAAAACCCATGCTGCAGCTCACGAGTGATACAGTGGATTCGATCCTGCGGTACATGAAGACATCCATATAAAGAAGATTTTTAGACAAGATGAATGCAATAATACTTTCTGCTATCTGGGGTGTACTGATGATGTTCAGTGGCATATTTCTGTCGAAGAAATCGGCCATCCGCAACCTGGCGATCGCAGGCGTGGCCCTGGTGCTGCTGGTGAACATCGCAGAAATGGGTCATTGGCAGTTGTTCCAGATCGATACACGAAACATGCTGGTCTTCGACCGTTTTGGTTTGTTGTTCAATACCATTGCATTTGCATCTACCTTGCTCTACCTGTTGCTGAGCGCAAAAGATGTGGAAGAAGTAGGCACGCACCAGGCGGAATATTTTGCATTGATCCTGTTTGTGCTTTGCGGCGTTGGTATCGCTTCCGCTTTCAACACCCTGCTGATGTTGTTCCTGGGCATAGAAATCATTTCCATTCCGCTCTATATTCTCACAGGCACCGATAAACGCAATCTTAAGAGTAATGAAGCATCGCTGAAATACTTCCTGATGGGTTCATTCTCCACCGGCATTATGCTGATGGGTATTGCCCTGATTTATGGCGCGACCGGTTCTTTTGCAGTAGAGAATATGTCGCACCAGCTTGAAGGCCTGGCACCCCTGCTCACGGCGGGATTGTTGTTGCTGCTGATCGCCATGTCGTTCAAAGTATCGGCTGCGCCTTTCCATTTCTGGACGCCCGATGTATACGATGGCGCCCCCACGGTGTTCACCTCTTTCATGGCTACGATCGTGAAAGCAGCCGTCTTTATTGCCTTTATTCGTTTGTTTGATGCGGCTTTTGGGGTGAACCTGGCCGACTGGCGCCTGACCATTGCGTTTATTATTGCAGCAACCCTGTTCATTGGAAATATCACCGCCGTATTCCAGCAGAGCGTAAAAAGAATGCTGGCTTATTCCAGTATCGCGCAAGCGGGTTTTATGCTGTTTGCTTTGTTTGGGTACAGTGCCATCGCCAAAGAAGGTATCCTGCTGTATGCTGCGGCTTACAGCATCGCCACCATTGGCATTTTCGCCGTATTGCTGAAAGTAAAAGATTATACGTTTGACGGTTTCAACGGACTGGGCAAGACCCATCCCTTGCTGGCTGCCACCAATACCATCTTCCTTCTCTCGCTGGCAGGCATTCCTGCAACCGCCGGTTTCTTCGCCAAATATTATATGTTGCTCGCAGCTGTAAAGAGCGGCGCTTACCTGTGGCTGGTATTCTTCGCAGTGCTTTGTGCAGCCGTGAGTGTGTACTATTATTTCCGCGTTATCCAGGCCATGTATTTCAAAGAAGGCAATCCGCAGGTACGTGAAACAAGTTCAGGTTTCCGCGTGGTGCTGGTCGTATTGGCTGCACTGGTGATCCTGTTTGGTTTGTTCCCGCAGATGATTACTTCGCATCTTTATTTTTAGCTTGTTTTTGAATGTCACCCCTGCGAAAGCAGGGGTCCCCTGCTAAGAAGTCTGCACACAAAGCGAATTCTTTGAATTAGTATTCAATTCATGTTCACGGAAAGATGCCTGCCTGCGCAGGCATGACGAGAGGCTGGGCGTCAAACTGCGAAAGCAGGGGTCTCCTGATAAGAAGTCTGCACCCAGCAGCAATAGCTTTGATCAGTATCCAATACTTATTCACGTAAAGATTCCTCCCTATCCTTCGGGACACGGGAATTACGGTGCTGAAACACATTTCCCTATCTTACATCCTGATATCTTACATCTTACATTACCCATGTCGTCTGTGCTTCCCCAAAAAATTGCATCTGCCAAACCTTTCCTGAAATGGGCGGGAGGGAAGCGGCAATTGTTGAAGGCGTTGCGCGAACGATTTCCGGAAGCGTTAAAAGAAGGGAAGATCAAAAATTACTATGAGCCATTCCTCGGCAGCGGCGCTGTTTTCTTCGATATCGTGCAGCAATACAAAATTGAGCGGGCTTTTTTGTTTGATGTGAATCCCGCGCTGGTGACAACCTACCGCGTGTTGCAAGCTGCACCGGCTGCGTTGATCCGCCGGCTGAAAAAGATAGAGAAGGACTACCGGTCAAGACCACCTGAAGATCGGTCAGTTTTTTTTTATGAACAACGTGCGGCCTTCAATGCCTTGTTTCCCTGGAAGCCCACGCAAAGGGCCGGGACAAAGCAACTCGAAACAGCGGCATTGTTTATTTTCCTGAACAAGACCTGTTACAATGGATTATACCGCGTCAATGCCAGCGGATTGCTGAACACACCCGCGGGCGCCTATAAAAACCCGGTGATCTGCGACGAGGAAAACCTGTTGCAGGCCTCCCGTTTGTTGTCGGTAGCTACGATTCAATTATCGGATTTTTCAAAGGCATTGAAAAATATAGAACCCGCATCCTTTGTTTATTTCGATCCGCCCTATCGTCCGGTGAGCAAGACGGCTTATTTCACGGCGTATAATCAGTCGGGTTTTGGCGATGAACGGCAGCAGGCCCTGGCAGCCTTGTACCGTCGCCTGGACCAGCAGGGGCAGTACCTGATGCTTAGCAATGCCGATAGTGCGGATGGTTTTTTTGATGAACTGTACCGGGGGTTTTCGATTGAGCGGGTGCCGGCCAAGAGGATGATCAATACCCGTGTGCAGGGGAGGGGTTTTGTAGATGAAATTGTGGTGACCAACTACCCCCGCCGCTGACCCCGCCGTTTTTTCCCGCTCATGTAAACAATCCCCCTTTTATGGCCGGAATGCCTAATTTTAAGTCATGAAGCTGGCCGATAACCTGTCCTTGTCTTTCCGCACCATCCGGAGCAATAAACTGCGCACTGGTCTTACCGTAGCGATCATCGCCCTGGGTATCGGCGCATTGGTAGGCATCAACACGGCGATTGAAGCCATGACCCAAAAGTTTACCGAAAGTTTCTCGGCCATGGGGGCCAATGGCTTCAGCATCCGCTACCGGCAGATGTTCCGTATGCAGAACAACCAGGGATCCAAGAAAGAAAAGAAAGGTCAGCGGAAGGAAAAGCAATCGAACCAGAACAAACCCATCACCAAACTGGAGGCAGAGAATTTCCGCAGGGCGTTTAATTTTCCGGCAGCCGTGGGTCTTTCCTTGTTTGGCACCAATGGCGCTACCGTTAACTTCGAAAACAAAAAAACAAATCCGACCGTACGGATCTATGGCGGTGATCAGAACTTCATTGATCTCAACGGATATAAACTCAATACCGGCCGGAATCTAAACGAACTTGATATTGAATCGGGCCGCAATGTGTGTCTGCTTGGAAAAGATGTAGCCACCACCTTGTTTGGCGACAATGCGGAGCGCCCGGTGGAAAAGATTGTACGCGTCAACAACATTCCTTTCCGTGTAGTAGGCGTGCTGAAAGAAAAAGGTTCTACCCTTGGTTTCAGCTGGGACAATACCGTTATCACTTCCTATAACAACGTGCGCCGATTTTTCAACAGCGGTAATGGTTCCTCTTTTTCGATTGCGATCAAAGTGAGCGATATCAAATTGCTGGAGCCTGCCATGGGTGAAGCCGAAGGAACATTCCGTTCTGTGCGCAAGCTCACCACCATTGAAGGCAATAATTTCCTGATCGACAAGAGCGATAGTTTTGTGGACATGCTGCTGAAAAACCTCAGCTGGTTAACCATCTCCGCCGTGGTGATAGGTTTTATTACGCTGATGGGTGCCGCCATTGGTTTGATGAATATCATGCTGGTGGCAGTGACCGAACGCACCAAGGAAGTGGGTTTGGTAAAAGCCATTGGGGGCAAGCAAAGCAATGTGCGCAACCAGTTCCTCTTTGAATCCATCATCATCAGTTTGCTGGGTGCCGCCTTCGGCATCCTCTTCGGCATCGGCCTCGGTAATCTCGTGAGCGTGCTCATGAATACCGGCTTTGTAGTTCCCTGGCTTTGGGTAATGCTGGGCATCGTCATCTGTACCGTTGTAGGTCTGCTGGCGGGGCTGTACCCGGCATTCAAGGCGTCGCGGTTGAATCCGATTGAGGCGCTGCGGTACGAGTAGGCTGTTGGCTATTGGCTATTAGCTGTTGGGTGTGCAGACTCGCGACGTGTTTCTGACTGTTCAACGGATGTTTGTACGCGCGGCTTTTTTCAGCACATAGATATTTTAGGAGATATAGGAACACATAGAGTTCCTGCACCCATTTATGCTCGGACCGCGGCCGGAGGTTTTAACTTTTGACTTTTGAATTTTTTTCAGCACATAGATATTTTAAGAGACATAGGAACACATAGAGTAGCTGCACCCATCTGATGCCCGGTCGGCTGCCGGAGGTTTTGACTTTTGAATTTTGACTTTTGATTTTTTTCAGCACATAGATATCTAGGGACATAGATACACATAGCGTTCCTGACTGGCGTGGTGTTTGGTCTGGAGCCGGAGGTTTTGACTTTTACATTTTGAATTTTTTAGCACATAGAAGTTTTAGGAAACATAGGAACACATAGAGTACTTGCCCCGATTTGATGGCTGGACCGAGGAGGGATGTTCTGACTTTTGCATTTTGTCTTTTGAATTTCTCAGCAGCAACGCCTTCAAGAACGGGTCTTAAAATACAGACAGCGCCCTATGTGCCCCTATGTTTCTGTTGGTTCTATGTGCTTAGCCTTTTAGATGGCTCAGCGTTCTTAGCAGGGGACCCCTGCCCCGAAATGAATCCAGGTGGCGTTCCGTTTTCATGTGGGTGACGATCAAAAAAAGCCTCCGATTAAGGAGGCCTTTTCATTAGCGTAGTCTGATCATTCTGGCGAATCAAACAGACTTAAAACTTACTACTTATTACTTAAAACTTAACGAGGATTAAGAATTCTCTCGATCCGCTCCGCCATATCCTGCAAATGATACTTACTCATTTTGTCGGTAGTAGCGGGGAGGGCAGCGGCGATTTGGGCTTTGAGGCTGCGCAGAGTGCCTTTGGCGAGTGATACGATATCGGTCTTTTTTACATCGCTGATGCCAAAGCTGATCACGATGCCGCCGAAATTGGTGCTGGCCGGTGCCGGTGGATTGATGATGGCACTGAAGCGCTCTACAAAAGCTTTCTGCAGGTTGCGACGGTATACATCAATGGGTTTGTGTGTGCCGAGTTCGGTCCATACATTTTTCTGCAGGTCGCTCATAAGATCAGACAGTGTATAGGCTTTATCGCCGAGGGCATTTTCTGCATAGATCAGTTTCACCATGCGGTTGTTGCTGAGCAGGGCATTGAGTACGCTTTCCATGCGACTGCCGATTAGGGTGATGGGGTCGCCGCCGATTTTACCGTAGATGTCTGCATCAATCAACCAGGAGGGAACGTTCAGGATGTTTTTATTCAGGAATGCCATGGCCTCCTGCTGGGTGGCTTTCGGAACATATTCATACACCGGACCGGATTGTTCGATCTTCTTGGGTGTTTCGGTGATACCGCCAATGTTTTTGAGCACATGACCCATGTAGCGACTGAATTGTCCGATCACCTCGTTGTACATTTCTTCCAGGTTCTCGTAATCCTCATTGGGTTCTTTTGTCCATTCTTCGAGGTGGGGCAAAATGCGCTGCAGGTTTTTGATGCCGTAGGTGCTTGCCTTCATGGCGTTGTCGCCCAGGTCTTCGCTTTGTGAACGGGGATCATCAGGATTTACTTCTGTGCCAAAGAAAAGGCGTTTGTTGTTCGCCAGTTTTTCCGTGGTGAGTTTGTTGAGAATGGGTTGTTCGGCTTCGGGGGTAGTGGCATCATAATATTTGCGGTAGCCCCATTCGATGGCCCATTTGTCGTAGTCACCGATGCGGGGGAATAATCCGATTTCGCTGATATTGTCTTCGGGTTGGGCTACATAGTTGAAGCGTGCATAGTCCATGATCGAAGGCGTATGACCGTTCGCTTCTACAAAGGCTTTATCGCGCAGTTTCTCTACCGGTACGGTGGAGCTGGAGCCGAAGTTATGGCGAAGGCCGAGGGTATGTCCTACTTCGTGAGAAGATACAAAGCGGATGAGTTGTCCCATCAGTTCATCATCGAATTGCATTTTACGTGCGCGGGGATCCACCGCGGCTGTTTGCACGAAGTACCAGTTGTGAACGAGGTTCATAACATTGTGGTACCAGTTGATATGGCTCTCGAGGATTTCACCGCTGCGGGGGTCGTGTACATTGGGACCGCTGGCGTTTGCGATATCAGAAGGTTTGTATACGA
>JAGWTK010000718.1 GCA_028876035.1 Bacteroidota bacterium | reverse complement strand
TGCTGTGCAATGGGCTGCTGGTATCACTGGTTTCGGCTGCAAGAGCCACGCCTTCCGGTTCCCAGTTGTATAAATCAGTAGAAGAATAGCAGGCAATACCACCGGCATCTACACGGTAATCTTCCCACGACGTAACATACGCAACCCTTTTGGTGATACCCTGCTTGATTTCTCCAAACCAATAATATTTGCCGTTATGATAAAGCATTCCTCCTCCATGCGCGTTGATCGGCGCTCCTTTGCTGTCGCGCCAAATCGCGCCGGGTTGAAACTGGTGGTTTTGAGCGTATACCCCGGCGCACAGGATGAGTAGCAGTGAAACAAAAAAAACTTTCATCTGGATAAACTGTTATAATGCACCAATCATTCTTGCCTTCGCCTTTCTGCCCGAAAAATCTTTTTCTCCCCGGTCGATGCCCACTACGTTCAGCAGGTCCAGTCCTTTGTTTTGGAATGCTTTTTTTTGCGAACGTGCATACCGATCACTCAACTGTTGCAAGCTCTCTGGCCGGGTGGGCAGCCGGGAGGTAAGCGAAGGGAATAACGGGTCTTTATTTATACCTACAAAATGATTCCTGCTTTGCTCCTGTCCTGTTCTTTTTACCCAGGATCTGATCGTTTCTTTCATGCTGCTATACCCGGCACGATTCAACAAATACCAGTTATTGTGTAGGTATACCGGCTTGCTTTCTTTCCCTGTAATCAACCCTTTTGCAGCAATAAAATGGTTATTGTAGAAGCGAAAGCCTTTGTTGCTGCTCATCTTCTCGTAGCTGATGGCCGCTCCTCGTTCGTTGAAGATGCTATTGTTATAAAAATAGCAATTGGCCAATTGATTGCTGTCGCCGGAGCTGTTCCAAACAAAGACGGCTGCGTGCGCAGGGGAGACATTCCCATCGTTGATACTAATGCAAAACCGAACCGTGTTGTTGTTCCATGGACTGGCGCCGTCGTATTGGAAAAGGCCGAAGGCGCTGCCCTGGTTTTCGTAGGACAGGCAATATTGAATGACTGAATTGGTTACACCACCATCGAGATCAAAACCCCCACCATCGCCACCGCCTGCCGATGTCGTGTTTCTATAGGCAATGCAATGCTGAATGACCACACTGTCGGATTCAAAACACCAGATTCCTACCGGACCATTGCCCTTCCTTGGCATGTCCCAGCCGTTGTTGGTGGCCGTGCAGGAATCAATCAGTACGTTTTTGCAATAGCCGGCCAGGATGCCATTGCCGCTATGGTTGGTCAGATTGGTTGGATCACCGGGGTTATTGATGGCATCGCAATGAATAATTTGTATGCGCTGGCAGTTTCGGCTGTTCCAGTCGCCGGATGCATAAATACCGGCTGCGCCATTATTGATCGCCCGGATCCTGTAAGCGAGGATACCTTCAGAGCAGTTTATCCAAAGACCGGATTTTTGAAACCCGGTCACGACAGACTCAGTGAATTCAATGCTTTCGCAATGGCCCAGTACTACCCCATTTGAACGATTGCCGTTTTTTCGTCCGCTTCCCCTGCAGTACAAATTCCGCATAATTACAAATCTTGCCTGCTGCAGCAGCACTGCACTGCTATCGCCCGCATCGATCGTGGC
>JAGWTK010000717.1 GCA_028876035.1 Bacteroidota bacterium | reverse complement strand
TGAAACCGCATACAAAGATGTTGGTGCGTTTTGCCCAGATTTTAGGGATAAGAAAAAATATGGCTGCCAGCACAGAAAGATAGATATTCATTAATCCGGGTTTGCCAAAATTGTGTTTCGCACTGGCAAACATGCCGGCAATTTCCAGCTTCTGAGCGGGCACGTATACCCAAGGCATATAGCAGGCTGCCAGCAGCAGGATGACCGATAAAACGCCAAACCAGGAGGAATACTTCATGGGCGCAAAAATAGCGAGAGAACGGCCTTGTTGAGAGTCTGACTTGTTTTTTTAGGGTATTGGTGTGAGGCCTGCGGTAAGAGGCCCTCACCTCATGGTCGCAACAATTTTTTTACTCACACTCACCTCCCGCCACTTACCTCTTGCCCCTCACCTCTTACTTCCCGACTCGTCTGATCAATAAGACTTACCAACTTATAACTTATAACTTACAACTTAAAACTCCGATCAGGGCAGCGCATAAAACCGCCAGCTCGTTTGATAATCCTCTTTCAATGGTTTATTCATCAGAATATTCCGGAGCATTTCCACCGGCATGGCATTCTGGTGCAACACGGCATCGTGGAATTCTTTCATGCTCATTTTGTTGCCGGCGGTCATTTCGCGGCGCAGCGCCTGGAACTGTAATCCGCCTATCATGTAAGCCACCTGGTAAAGCGGACTATAACCGCCCACAAAAGAACGCCTTACTTCACCTTCGGCGTTCGCCCGTTCGTGGTTGACGCGATCCACCAGGAAATCGATGCATTGCTGCGGGCTCCATTTGCCCATATGGTAATTCAAAGAGAAAATGATTCTTGCGCAACGGTGCATGCGCCAGTAGAGCATACCAATCCGGTCTTCGGGAGACACCGAAAATCCATTGTCCCACAGCGTTAGTTCCCAATAGAGCGCCCATCCTTCCGTCCAGAACGGGGTATCATAATGACGATAGGTATTTACATGTTCATTCATGAACTGCTGCAACCAGTGGCCGGCTATCAGTTCATGGTGTACGGTGGCATGTGAGAAATGCGGGTTGTTGCCGCGCATGCTCATCATGCGGGCGTCGTAGTCCATCGTATTCGTTGGATAGGAAACTGCGAACTCTTCTCCCCCGTAAAAAAATGGATTGAGCAATTGCTGGCGCGGACTCATCATGGCAATGCGCCAGGTTTCTTCTGCCAGTGGTGGAATGGTAATAAGGTTTTTGTTTTTGAGAAAGGCAACCGCTTCATCGTAGAGCTTTACCATGGCGGCCGGCTGTTCCCCGGCAGGAACGTAGGATTGTTTCACTTTCTCCATAGCCGCCTTCCAGTTATTGCCAAATCCCATTTCATTACTCGCCTTCAGCATTTCCTTATCGCACCAGGCAAATTCCTTGTTGGCAATTTCAATTAACTCCTCCGGCGAATAGGGAATCATTTCATACTGCAGCTGGCGCACGATTTCCGGACGACCAATAGGGAATCCTACAATGCCGCTCGAGTCGCGGTTAGGAGAATACTTGTTGGCAACATCGGTAAAAGCGCGTCCGTAGCTTCCCAATAAGCTGTCCATTTTGCGATAGGTATCGGGTACCCACCAGGTGAACAGCGGGTC
>JAGWTK010000716.1 GCA_028876035.1 Bacteroidota bacterium | reverse complement strand
CTGCCAATTATACCCAATACCTTAGCGGATATAACAAAGAAAGCTACCTCGCCGACCTGAGAGCGGTTATACTTGGCGGTTATGCTGCGGAAAATGTTATCCTGCTGGAGATAAAGCCGCACCAGCAGAAAACGCGGATAGATTTCTACTGCACGCAGGAATATACCGGCATTCAACCGGTTTGCATCACCGAACTGATACAAGAAGGAAGAGAATTGTTTTACATCAATGAAAAGTCGGGCCAGAAAACTGCCGTTAAACGGATCTATAACCGCCTGATCTTTGATGATCTGAAAGCGCAGAAAGAACAGTTGGGCGATTTTGTAGACATTACGCAGGACCTCGATGTGGAATGGGTACCGCATCCCAACTGGTTTTACCGGATCAGCAAATTCACTTTGCCGTTCATAAAACATGCGTTTGTACCGCCGACTTATTTTCTTGATCAAATAAAAGCCATACCGGAAGACCTGGAAAACTATGTATTGAAGCCTTTGTTTTCGTTCGCCGGACAGGGAGTGGTCATTGACCTCACGAGGGCCGATATTGAAAACGTAGCGCAACCTGAGAACTGGATATTACAAAGGAAAGTGCGTTATGCCGATATCATTGAAACACCCGATATCCCTGCGAAATGCGAAATCAGGATGATGTATTTCTGGAAGCAGGGAGCAGCCCGACCTGTTCCGGCGATTAATCTTACGCGCCTGAGCAAGGGAAAGATGATAGGTGTGCGGTACAATAAAGACAAAGAATGGGTGGGCGGCAGTGTGGCATATTTTGAACATTGAACATCTAATCGGAGCAGTACGTCGAACAGCGTGATACGGCTGAAGTGAGCCCGTCCGAATGGCTTCAGCCGGGCGGATGACACAACCGCGGCTGAAGATGGGACAGAAGCCGACGACTAAAAAACGCTATATGCAACATATCAACGATATACCCGTAAAAGAAATGATCCCGGGCTTTCGCTTCCGCCTGGTACATGGTGCGCAGAGTTCGCTCTCTTATGTTGAAATTGCCAAAGGCAGTGCCATGGCAGAACACCAGCACCCGCACGAACAAACGACGTTTGTGTTAGAAGGCCAGCTCGATATGATCATTGGTGGTGTGCCCTACACAATGACCAGCGGCATGACGCACGTGATACCATCGAATACGCCGCACTCCGCCTTCGCAGCAACCGATGTGAAGGTGATCGATTTTTTCAGTCCGTCCCGCGACGAATACCGCTAGCAGCTTCCATTATTCCCGGTGTTTCTTTTTCTTCAATGCACCGAGGAAAGTACGTTCTACTGCAAGGAAATAATTATTTTTCGCGAGTCGGTTCATGCTACCCGCTACCTGGAAACGCGCCCCTGCATTGATTTTAAAATTGCTGTTGAAGATCAGTTGCAGGGCCGGAGCAAGGTCCAGCATGCCATCGCCAGAATCGAGTCCGCGCATTCCAATCGCTTCAAGGTACAGGTTCAGGTTTACCTGGTTATAGCTGGTATAGTCTACCGGAAGAATAAGATGACCGGCCGATAGCGTATAGGCGAAAACGTTATTTGAGTGGTTATGCTGCGTTTCATTGGCAAATACGCGCAGGTAAGAGGCCGTTCCGGACA
>JAGWTK010000157.1 GCA_028876035.1 Bacteroidota bacterium | reverse complement strand
AGGTTTAATGTTTAAAGTTGGGTCCCTGTTTCGGCGGCGACCCAACTTTTTCTATCAGGCCCATGCCAATGCCTTGCACGTAAAGCTGCTGCTGTTCAATTTTGTTTCTTGCGGAGAAAGAACATTAAACCTCAAACTTTAAACCTTCAACAAAAAGACACCCTGGAAACTCCAGGGTGTCTTTTTATAATAACCGTCCAAGGTTCAATTTAGCTGCAGCCCATGCTATTGCCGCAGTTCAGGCATTTGTAGCAGGTACCGCTGCGGATGGTGATATGTCCGCAAGTATTGCAAGCCGGTGCATCACTCTGCATGCTCTTGGCTGCTGCGTTGAGGGCATCCAATCCATTTCCATCGGCACGGGCGGCTACTGCCTTTGTTTTGGCAGGTTGCTCGCTGGGTTTTGCCGCGCTGGCTACCACTCTTACATCGCTCAGTTCGGGCGTTGTTTTCTTATCGTATTCCAGTGACACCGGAATTTCATCCCAGTCGTCGGAACCCGTGTTCAGCAACTCGGGTTTGTCGAGTACGTGTACGAGGTCGGTGCGACCAAGGTATTCGTAAGCCAAAGCGCGGAAAATAAAGTCTACGATAGAAGTAGTGGTTTTGATATTCGGATGGTCAACCATGCCCGACGGTTCAAAACGGGTGAATACAAATTTCTCTACGAACTCTTCCAGCGGTACACCGTATTGCAAACCGATTGAGATGGCAATGGCGAAGCAGTTGAGCATGCTGCGCATGGTAGCACCTTCCTTGGCCATATCAATGAAGATTTCACCAACAGTTCCATCACCATATTCACCGGTGCGCAGGAAGAGTGCCTGGCCATTGATCTTCGCTTTCTGTGTGAATCCGCGACGTTTCGCCGGCAGTGTTCTTCTCTCTACAATCATCGCGAGCTGGCGTTTCAGCTTGGTATCGGGGGAAGACTGTACGCGTTTCTGCACTTCTTCGAGTAATTCTTCTACCGTTAACTTACTCATGTCAACGATATTGGAAACCGGGGCTGCTTCTTCATTTGAAGCTTCTTTTTCGCCTGCGTCCTGGTCTTTTTTCTTCTTGTCGGATTTATTGCTCAGCGGCTGGCTCAGTTTAGAGCCATCACGGTAAAGCGCATTTGCTTTCAGACCCAGCTGCCAGCTCAGCATATAGCAATCAGCAATTTCTTCTACTGTAGCCTCGTTCGGGAGGTTGATGGTTTTTGAAATCGCACCACTCAGGAAGGGCTGTGCTGCACCCATCATGCGGATATGTCCGTACGCATGGATATAACGCTCGCCTTTCTTACCGCATTTATTCGCGCAGTCGAATACCGGCAGGTGTTCGTCTTTCAGGAAAGGTGCTCCTTCAATGGTACCCGTACCGCAAACGTAATCGTTGGCAGCATCTATTTGCTCATCCGTAAAGCCGAGTGCTTCCAGCAGGCTCCACTCGAAGTTGAAATATTGTTCGGGTTTGAATCCGAGGCGCTGCAAACATGCTTCACCCAGGGTGTATACATTGAATACAAATCCGATTTCAAACGCAGCGACTGCAGCCGCATCCAGTTTTTTGATTTCATCTGCCAGGAAACCTTTTTCACTCAGGCTCTGGTGGTTGATGAAAGGCGCACCGGCAAAATTGCCTGCTCCAACTGCATATTTAATGATGGCATCTGATTGCTTCGCGTCGTAGCCGAGGTTTTTCAATGCCTGGGGAACCGACTGGTTGATGATTTTGAAATAACCACCACCGCTCAGCTTTTTGAATTTCACGAGCGCGAAATCTGGTTCAACACCCGTGGTATCGCAGTCCATCACCAATCCGATAGTTCCCGTAGGCGCGATAACCGTGGTTTGCGCATTGCGATAGCCATATTTTTCACCGAGCTGCACGGCATCATCCCAGGCCTTGGTAGCTGCTTTTAGCAGGTTGTCCGGACAATACTTTGCTTTGATACCCTGTGGTTTCAGGCTCAGGTTCTCATATTCATCCGCATCATAAGCAGCCAGGCGGTGGTTGCGCATTACACGCAGCATGTGCTCCTTGTTCTCTTCGTATTTCGCGAAAGGCCCGAGGATAGAAGCGAGTTCTGCAGATGTTTTGTAAGCAATACCGGTCATGATAGCGGTGATAGCACCGGCGATGCCCCGCGCTTCTTCGCTGTCATAAGGAATGCCGCTCACCATCAGCATAGAACCGAGGTTGGCATAACCCAATCCCAGTGTGCGGTAGTCGTATGATAATTGCGCTACTTCTTTTGAAGGGAACTGCGCCATCAGTACAGATACTTCCAATACTACGGTCCAGAGGCGGCAGGTTTGTTCGAATCCTTCTACATCAAATTTGTTGGTGTCTTCGTCGAAGAAACGGCGAAGGTTTACAGAGGCGAGGTTACAGGCCGTGTTGTCCAGGAACATGTATTCGCTGCAGGGGTTGGAAGCGTTGATTCGACCGCCTTCGGGGCAGGTATGCCACTCGTTGATGGTGGTATCATACTGTGTACCGGGGTCAGCACAACGCCATGCAGCGTATGCAATTTTATTCCAGAGCTCGCGGGCCGGTACTTTCTTCATTACACGACCATCAGAACGGGCTTTCAGTTCCCAGTCTTCTCCTTTTTCGAGTTTATCAAAAAAGCTGTTGGGGATACGTACCGAGTTGTTGGAGTTTTGTCCGCTCACGGTGCGATACGCTTCACCTTCATAATCGCTGCTATAACCAGCGGCAATCAACGCACCTACTTTTTTCTCTTCCTCAACTTTCCAGTCGATGAAATCAACGATTTCGGGGTGATCCAGATCAAGGCACACCATTTTGGCGGCGCGACGGGTTGTGCCGCCGCTTTTGATAGCACCGGCTGCACGGTCGCCGATTTTCAGGAAGCTCATGAGGCCGGAGGAAGTACCACCGCCGCTGAGTTTTTCCCCTTCACCACGAATCGTTGAGAAGTTCGTACCAACACCACTGCCATATTTAAAGATGCGGGCTTCCCTTACCCACAGGTCCATGATGCCACCCTCGTTTACCAGGTCATCGTTCACGCTCAGGATAAAGCAAGCGTGCGGCTGAGGACGCTCGTAAGCTGAGGTAGATTTTTTCAGCACACTGTCCACCGGGTCAACATAATAATGCCCCTGTGGCTTACCCTTGATACCGTAACTTTCGTAAAGGCCGGTATTGAACCATTGCGGACTGTTCGGAACACAAGCCTGGTTCAGGATGCTGTATACGAGTTCGTCGTAAAATATATTGGCGTCTTTCTCAGAAGCGAAATAGTTATAACGCTCACCCCATACTTTCCAGCAATTGGCCATGCGATGTGCCACTTGCTTTACAGATGTTTCCCGCCCGGTAGAACCATCGGGTTGAGGCACCCCCGCTTTGCGGAAATACTTCTGGGCCAGGATATCGGTAGCGATCTGGCTCCATTGTTTGGGTACTTCCACATTATTCATTTCAAACACCACTTCTCCGCTGGGATTACGGATAACGGAGCTGCGGTAGTCGTATTCAAACTGATCGAATACGCTGGTGTTGTCTTTTGTGAACTGCCGGGCGAATGTTAGCCCTTTAGCGGGATTCTTTTTATCTGTCATGGAATGGCAATTTCCGGGTTAGTAAAAAATAAATGAGGAAGACGAAAATATCTTTTGGAAACCGATTTCGGTGGTTTGAAATATTAACAGACTGTGGAAAAAAGCGGTTGAAAAATCCGTAAATCAGGCTGGTGGCGCATCACTGCGTTTTTGCACATTTTAGACCCCTGAAGCGACAAAAAACTTTTGGAATTGCGGGCTAAAATGGCTAGTCCGGGCCCGTGCTGACGGGCAGGCGGGTTTTTCCCGGCGTCCGCATTGTTGCGCCTCCCGGATTTATAACGGTTATGACTAAACGAAAATAAAGACCAGGAATAGCCAGGGACGGATTGTCGTTGTTTTACTTAGGATTTATCCCCTTTGCCGGGCCGGGCCGAAAAATCCACCCTTTTGGAAAAGTTTTTGCATTTTTGCATGTATCAAGGAATTATGCCTGATGAAGACGCGCTTGTACCAGCAACTGACAGACAGGAAAGAAAAAGGACAGAAATCCTTCGCGGTGCTGATCGATCCGGATAAGGTCGACAGCAACAAGATCGATCAACTCACTGAGCTTGCCCTTGAAGCAAAGGTAGATTACCTGTTTGTGGGTGGCAGCCTGGTAGTGTCCAATCACCTCGATAAGGTGGTACAGCGCATTAAAAAGAATTGCAACATTCCTGTTATCCTTTTTCCCGGCAGTCCTTCCCAAATTTCCATTCATGCCGATGCCCTGCTATACCTTTCCCTTATATCAGGACGCAATCCCGAGTTGCTGATTGGGCAGCATGTGATCTCGGCCGCGGCCGTAAAACAAAGCGGACTCGAAATTATTTCAACCGGTTATATGGTGATTGACGGTGGCGCTCCTACCACGGTCTCCTACATCAGCAATGCAGCCCCGATTCCGGCAGACAAAAATGAGATTGCTGTGTGCACCGCTATGGCCGGTGAAATGCTGGGCATGAAAGTGATTTATATGGATGCCGGCAGCGGCGCCCGCAAACCGATCAGCGAAGGCATGATCGAAAAAGTGGCCGGCACCATCGAAGTGCCCATTATTGTTGGCGGCGGTATTACCGATCCTGAAAAGGCCTACCTCAACTGTAAAGCCGGAGCCGATATTGTTGTTATTGGCAATGCCATCGAAAAAGATCCCGGCCTCATCCGCGAAATGGGCGCTGCGATCCACGCTGTTGGCGTCGCGGGTACCCAACGTCCAACACCCAATGCCTAACGCGTTCCAATATGCGCTGGCTCCTCCTGATTCTTCTTTTGTCTGCCTGCTGCAGCAGTTGTTTTCGCCGCTTCGTGCAATCCGATAAGCAACTGGACGAATATTACCAGCAACATGATCGTCCGCGTTTCACTACTATTGAAACCGATGCCTTTCGCCTTTTTTGTGCGGTAACCGGTCCCGATACGCTTCCTCCATTACTCCTGATTCACGGGGCACCAGGTGCCTGGTATGGCAGCCGGAATCTATTGGATGATTCACTGCTCAGGCTGAAGTTTCAGATTATTTCGGTTGATCGCCCTGGTTATAACAATTCATCACTAAAGCAACACAAAAAAACAGCGCGTCAAATTGGTGTGCAGGCAAATGTTCTTTACCAGGCTTTGCAATTGAACCATTCCGGTAAGAAAGGTATTGTTATGGGCAGTTCCTACGGCGGACCGATCGCAGCCCGCATTGCGATTGATCACCCTGAATCTTTCTATCACGTTGTATTACTCGCGGGTGCCATCGACCCGGATCACGAAAAATTCTGGTGGTTCAACAAGTTCGTGCATCGTGGTCCCCTGAAATGGATGCTGCCGAAATTTTTCCGCAGCGCTACCAACGAAAAGTATGCGCATGAAAAGGAATTGCGCAGCTTGCTTCCACTCTGGTCAAAACTGGAAGTCCCGGTCACCTTTGTACAGGGAGACGCTGATAATACCGTAATGCCCGTCAACCTTGCATTCGCGAAACGCGTCATGGCAGGCAAACAAGCAGAATTCATCCTGGTGCCGGGAGGCGGACACCTTATTCGCTGGCAACACCCGGAATTAGTCCAGCAAATCCTGTTGCAACCACTCTCAGCCGGAGCGGGCAGTCATGAATAGCCCCGAAGCAGGTTCGCTTCAGGGCTATCATTCTTTTGACTACGTTTACATGTTACTTTACTGCCGCTGTTTCCATTGCGGGTGCCAGCTTATTGTCCTTTATAAATTTCTCCCGGTGCGCCTGGAACTTCTCCAGCAGACCACTCACTTCCTCCATGCCCTTATCTACATTCTCATGGATATCCGGCAGCTCTTTGTCCAGCAACTGCACACCCAGGTTGATGTTCTCGGCTTCAATCTGGGCGATCTTTTTCAGCACAGAAGTCTGGCTGCTTTTCAGATCATCCAGCTCGCGCACAATCTTGTCCATCATGGCTAGTTTTTGCATCTTCTCCATAATAAAAGTTTAGAAAGCAGGTCTCAAACACCGTGCGAACCCGGATGCCGGCCGACCCTATTTTATTATTCTAACATTCCCTTTGGTTAATGGGGAATTTCGTCCACCAACCATTAAAAAAGCCAGTCATATGCTGACTGGCCTGGAATATTTTCTCACAGATACAATTACCGAAGCTCGGCGGTATTCACGCGTGTGGGCGTATCCTTTCCGCTTACAATCGATCTTGAGCTAACGGCGATGGCCTGTATGATCGCTGCCATGTTATTCATGTCCAGCGTTCCGATTTCATCGCTGGGCTTGTGGTAATTGGGTTCATTGTCCATTTTTGAAGTAGAGATGGTATGGGCCGGCACACCCAGCCTGGCGAGGGTTGCATTGTCTGAGCGGTAAAACAGTTGCTGTTCCGGGTAAGGGTCGGGGTAGAATTTAAAGGAAGATCCTTCGAGGTTTTTTTCCAGGATTTTGCCCATATCCGTTTTCTCGTAACCGGTGATATAGGCGCTGTTATTGCCCCATTTGCTGTCGGTTCCAATCATCTCGATATTAAACATGGCCATCACATCTGCTGCATTGAACTGTTTGGAGAAATACTGTGCACCGAACCCGCCGACTTCTTCTGCAGTAAAAGCAGCGAATACCAATGTTCTTTCGTTGTTGTGAATGGCTTTGAAATAATGGGCCAGCATGATCATCGCAGTTGTTCCCGCCGCATCATCATTGGCTCCATTATAAATTGAATCGCCATTCACCGGTTTACCGATGCCCAGGTGATCATAGTGCCCGGAAAAAATTACGTATTCATTCGCCTTTGATTTGCCTGGCAGTACACCCACTACATTGGCCAGTTTGCTTTCTTTGATCTCGTGTTCCGCTTCGATGGTATACCGAACGGGATTGTCTGTCGTGAGCAGGAAGACTACGCTGCTATTGGAAGCAAACAGGCTGCGTTTTAACCCGGTTAAGCGCAGGAAGTTTTTGCTGAAACTGGTATCGACCAATACCAGGTAGTTCTTGCCAGATTGTACGTAACCATAAGCCTCACTAAACAGATTCGCACCAGGCTTGATGTTCACTTTCTCATAACCGGATTGTTCATTCACGGTCAGGTGCGGTTGTGTTGTAATCACTACCAGGTTTTTCCTGTCCAGCTCAACACCGTTTACCGTAGCACTGCCGCTGACGAATTTCGGACTCACCATGGTAAAAGACTGGAGATAGCTGCCGCTGTTTTTCCAGGTCGACAAACCGATTGACTTGAATTCACCCGCAATAAAATCCGCTGCTTTGTCGATCCCCGGTCCCATCGCCCGCCTTCCCAGCATATCATCGGCTGATAAGGTTCGTTCGATTCTTTCTACTTCTTTGGCATTGATGATCGTGCTGATGTCTTGTGAGAACCCGGTTACGGAGAGCAGTGTTGCTGCGAATAGGTGGAACTGTTTTTTTAACATGTGCTGTGTGGTATCTGGTATGTGGTATCTGGAATTTGGTACAAAGTACCAAGTACAAAGTACAAAGACAATACGACTTTACGATAGTGCTGATGGAACGAAGAACAATGAACCCAAAACGATGAACGACTACAGGCTCAGGACTAAGGACTATGGACTAAGGACTAAAGACTAATCAAAGGCTCATCATCTCCTTAAATTTCACCGTTTGTCGCCGGCTCACTTCAATCTTTTCGCCCCCTTTCATTTCAAGGAGTAGTCCGCCATTGAAATAAGGTTCAATTTTATCAATCAGCCGCAGGTTAACGATGTGTTTGCGGTTGGCGCGGAAAAATGTTTTTTCGTCCAGTCTTTCTTCAAGTGCGTTGAGCGATTTGAGAATAAGGGGTTTGTTCGGGCCGAAGAATACCTTGGCATAATTACCCACGCTTTCGAACAAACGAATTTCGCTGAGCTTTACAAACCAGCAACGTTCACCGTCTTTTACGAATACCTGGTCGTCTTCGTGCAGCATATCGCGGTTAACGGCGGCGTCGGCTGTGCCCGACTGTTCTTTTTCTTCCTGGATATGCAGTTTCTGGATAGCATCTGCCAGGCGTCTGGGCTCAACGGGCTTGAGCAGGTAGTCGAGCGCATTTACTTCGAAAGCTTTGAGTGCGTATTCGTCGTACGCAGTGGTAAAAATAATATGCGGTGCTTTATCGAGCTCGGCCAGCATATCGAAGCCTGTTTTGCCGGGCATCTGAATGTCCAGGAAAACGAGGTCGGGGTTGATGGACTCTATTTTTTCCAATCCTTCATTGGCATTGGCGCCTTCTGCCACTACTTCTATTTCCGGAAAGTCTACCAGCAGTTTGCGGAGTTCATTGCGGGCCAGTCTTTCGTCGTCAATAATGATTGCTTTGATCATACCGGTTATGGTTTTATGCTACGGCGGCAACGGGCAGAATAACTTTTGCTTCTACCA
>JAGWTK010000715.1 GCA_028876035.1 Bacteroidota bacterium | reverse complement strand
TACCTTAATTGAACAAACGCCGGATCATATTTACACCAGTGTGACGGTAAAAATAGATGGTAGTCAAAAAGCCAAAGCTATTCAAACCATCCAGCAGGAATACAAAAAACACTTTCCTTACTACCCCTGCGATTATCTTTTCCTTTCGGATGAAATCACGCAGCAGTATGCGGCCGAAGATCGATGGAAGACCATTGTTGGCTTCGCTGCGTTTTTGTCGGTGCTGGTTTGCTGCATGGGATTATTCGGATTGGCCGCGTTGCACATTGCCGGACGCACCAAAGAAATTGGCATACGAAAAGTACTCGGTGCGGGCGTGCCGGGTATTGTGCAACTGGTAAGCCGCGATTTTATCAAACTGGTATTCGTGGCCATCCTTATAGGCGCACCGGTGGCCTGGTATTTTTCGAATAAGTGGTTACAGGACTTTGCGTTCCGGATACCGTTAACAGCGTGGATCATCGTGTTGTCCGGCAGCATCGCCTTAACTATTTCGATCCTAACGGTAAGTTTCCAGGCTATCAGGGCAGCGCTGAGCAACCCGGTTACTAGTTTAAGGAGTGAATAGTCCATAGTCGGTAGTCGGTTCTTCGTTCATAGTTCTCTGTTCATTGTTTATCGGCCAACAGCCAATCGCTAAAAGCCAACAGCTAACTGCCACATCAAAAAATCCAGAAATCGAAAAATCCACCAATGCTCATACATTATCTCAAGCTCGCCTGGCGCAATCTTAACCGAAACAAGGGTTTTACGGCCATTAATATTATTGGTCTTGCCACTGGTATCGGCGTAGCATTGCTGATCACCCTGATAGTGCAATTCGAGTTCAGCTACGACAAATTTGTAAAAGATGGCGACCGCATTTTCCGCGTAGTGCTGGATGCAAGCATAAACGGAACGGAAGGCCATTCGGCAGGCGTGCAGGCACCACTCAGTGATGCCATAAGAAAAGAGATGACCGGCGTAGCATTGAGTGTTCCCTTGATGAGTTTCCAGGGTGATGCTACGGTACCTGTGGTTGTTCAACGAGACAATGCAGACAGCCTCCGCATAAAAAAACAAAACGGCGTTGTTTTCACCAATCCTGATTACTTCACGATGGTTGGCTATACATGGCTGGCCGGCAGCCCACAGTCTGTCCGCGATCCGTTCTCGGTTGTACTTACAAAGGAAAGAGCTGCACAGTATTTTTCCGGACTTCCTTTTACAGCTGTTCCGGGACACCGGATAAAATATAACAACAACATCATTGCAACCGTCACAGGCGTTGTAGAAGCGCTACCCTCACCTACTCAATTCAATGCATCTGAATTTATATCATTCGCAACCATTGCTAAAACAAACCTCCAGCGCGATTTCATGATGGATGCCTGGAATGATTGGATGGCTTATTCAAAAGTCTACGTAAAACTGGGCAGTGGCATGGCTACAACTGCGGCTGAACAACAATTGAACGGCCTGCTAAAGAAATACAATCAACAAAGCGCTCCCAACGCTAAAGTTTCTTTACGATTGCAACCTTTACAGGACGTGCATTTTAACAGCAACTATCAAAACTTTGACCAGCGCATTGCCAGCAAATCTGTACTCTATGGCTTGCTTGCCATCGGCGCT
>JAGWTK010000714.1 GCA_028876035.1 Bacteroidota bacterium | reverse complement strand
GGCCAGCTCGCCGGGTAAGGCAGCGGCGCGCGCAGCGCTTCAACTCCCGGAACAAAACTTTGTGGTTCTCTTTAGCGGAAAACTTATCGATAAGAAGCGCCCGCTTGATTTGGTAAAAGCTTTTCACCAGGCTGCCATTCCGCATAGCACACTGGTCCTGCTGGGCGATGGTGCCCTGATGAACGAAATACAGACCTTCATTCGCACACACGGAGTAGCCAATATATTGTTGCCCGGGTTTGTGAACCAATCTGCACTGGCGCCATGGTTCTTTGCCGCAGATATTTTTGTGTTGCCATCCGTTTCCGGTGAAACATGGGGACTGGTTAACAACGAAGCGATGAACTTTGGTCTTCCAATCCTCGTATCCAACCTGGTGGGAAGCGCAGCTGATTTGGTGGAAGAGGGAATAAATGGCTATTCCTTTGAGCCCGGCAATATCGGGCAGTTATCAACGCTGTTACAAAAAGCCGCTGCAGCGCCTGAATGGCGAACAAAAGCAGGAAAGGCTTCGCGCGATAAAATAAAGGCGTATTCGTACCAAACCATTATAAAGAACCTGGAGAATACGCTGAACTCATGAAGATTTTACTTGTCGGCAGTAATCTTTCCATGGCGATCGAACGCCACTATTCGAAATACCTCAGGGAAATGGGTGCCGATATCCATCACTATGCGGCGCCTGATGCGGTAATTGAATTTGTGCGGAAGGGTATTGTAAATAAGGTACTATTCAAGGCAGGTGTTCATTCGCTCTACCGGCAGATCAACCGCGAGGTAAAAGAAATTGCAGCAAGCTTCAAACCCGATATCATCTGGGTAGTGAAAGGAATGGAACTCTATCCGGAAACTATTCAATACCTGTCGGCCCGGTTTAAAACCGCCAATTACAATCCTGATCATCCTTTTATTATTGTGAGCAGGGGAAGCGGCAACCGCAATGTCACCGAAAGTGTTCCTTTCTATCACCTGCATTTTTGTTACAATGGAAAACTCGCAGAAGAAATCCACAACAGGTTTGGAATTCGCACTGTTTTTCTGCCCTTTGCCTACGAACTGTCAGCAGCAGGCTTCCGGGAGGCCGCCGCTGAGAACGAAATCAATAAACTTTGTTTCCTGGGAAACCCGGATAGCACCCGTGAAAACACCATCGGCAGCCTGGCATCACAGGGGTTTGCCATCGATGTGTACGGGCATGGATGGACCAAACGAAAGCTGGCCGGGCTTAGCAATGTAAAAGTGCATGATGCTGTATACGGCCAGGCTTTCTGGAACCGCTTACGCCAGTATCGGGTTCAGCTGAATATTTTCCGTGCGCATAACGAGGGCTCGCACAATATGCGAAGCTTTGAAATACCCGCAGTAGGCGGCATTCAACTGGCCCCGTATAGCCAGGAACAGGAAAATTTTTTTGAGTCATCGCGCGAAACTATTTATTACAAAGGCATACATGAACTTTCAGAGAAAGCGGCGATGCTGCTTAGCTGGGATTCTTTGCGGGCGAACGAACTGCGTGTTGCTGCCCGCGAACGTTCATTAACGCCAGGCTATACGTATGCCGACAGGGCCGCGACTGTATTCGGGACCTTCAAAGAAATGATGCAATGGTAACTGTTT
>JAGWTK010000713.1 GCA_028876035.1 Bacteroidota bacterium | reverse complement strand
CGCAGCTTTTTGTATGCAGTCTGCCAGGGTGTATCTTTTTCGAAAAACCAATCGGCGGCGCTCATGGTGTCTGGTATTTGGTATCTGGTATCTCGTATAGAGTAAAAAGTACAAAGTACAAAGATTTGAGGAATCGGCGTTGGGGCGAATACAAGCTGCTGGCTGCTGGCTACTAGCTACTAGCTGCTAGCTTCTGGCAGATTCGACTCCATATGTTGTTTGTTGCACACAAGCCACTTTTTGATTGCAAGCTTTATGCTGTACTAAAGGAAATCAGCGATCATTACATCAGACATCAGCGATAAAAAGCTGCTGGCTACTAGCTATTAGCTACTGGCAGATTCGATGCATGAAGTCAGTAATTGCAATTAAGGCTGATTGCAGGCAAAATCACTGCTGCACTAAAAGAAATCAGCGATCATTACATCAGACATCAGCGATTTAATATATGTGCGCATCCGGCGCAACGAATCTCATATCTTAAATCAACACATCTTATATCTTACTTCTTATTTATGTTCCTTCAGATAGTGTTCTCTCAACACATCTCCCCCGTATTCCTTCCCTTTTTCTCTCCAGATGGAATGGATATGATTGGCACCGTTGCGCGGTCCACCGTTGTTGTCAAATTCGATAAGGAAGGTCGGTCCGTTTAGTACAAAATAGTGGGGCTTCATTTCGTCGGTGGCGCCGATCCAGCCGAAATAGATTTTGTCGATCCCGGCCTGCAGGATTTTGTTGTATTCCTCCATGGCTTTGTCGTATTCCAGGTTGAATACATATTCGCGGATGATGTACTGCAATACAGCTTTTTGTTCTTTGGTCATGGCAGCAGCCGTAATGCCCCAATCCTCAACCAATCTTTTTCCGCTTTCGGCGGCGGTAATGATATCCCCGGGCACAGCCGAAGATTTGATGGCCTTTTTTTGTTGGTCTGGCGATAATAAGTGAATGAGTTTAATTCCCAGGTCTTCCTCTTGCCCGAGTACGCGATAGCCAGCATATTCCGAATTGTCGTATTCCGCCGGGTCGGTACCCACAAAGAATGGCGTCACAGATAGTTGTTGCGGGCCGAAGGTGAAGTTAACAGAAAGATGGTGACCTTCCAGTTTAAAGCCCCAGGTGGCATCTTCCGGACTGCCAAAGAAAGCGAAATAATAATTTTTCGGAGACCATAGCAATCCTCTTACCATTGTGTACAACGTGTCGTTGATTGCTTTTTTATAATAGAGACTGTCGAAGTACCGGTTGAGTAATTCATCGAGGTGCATAATGCCGGTAGCTTTCAAATAACCCTGCGAGCTAAATGACGCCGAGAGTATACGGTGTACGAGTTTACGCTGGTCGTCGGTCATATGGCCGATGCTCACTCCTGCGCGTGGACGCAGTCCTACGGGCAGGTTATTCCATTTTGTTCTTGCGGAATCATTGAAATCACGGGCACCCTGGATCCGTTGCGGGGTGTCGAGGCTTTTGTATAACGCGATCGCATAACCGCGGATTTCTTCTTTGTAGGCAGACTGGGCATTGGTTTGAAACAGGCATGCCATACAGGCGAAGGCAAGCAGGAGGGTGGGGCGTCTCATTTCACGGTTTTGTAGTAAAGTAAGGGAAAGTTTTT
>JAGWTK010000712.1 GCA_028876035.1 Bacteroidota bacterium | reverse complement strand
TGTCGTTTGTAGAGCATATCGAGGCGTACGGGCTTGTGCCATTCACCACCGTGCAGGAGAAAAAATTTGTAGCCGTTGGGGACCTGGCAACACTGGAACGTTGTTGCAGGCTGTTTTACGATCTCGATATCAATCCACCTGGCATCGACGCGATACAACACCTTTTGGAAAGATTGGCTGCATTGCAGGATGAGAATATTGGCCTGCGCAACAGGCTCCGTTTATACGAAAACGAATAAGCCTCCGGGTCAAACGCTGAATATGAACGCAACAAAGGAACAGCAGCACGAACATCACCATCATGGCCCGGTTGTACTGCACAATCTTAATACGGCCTTCCTTGTTGGGATGACTTTTAATTTTCTGTTTGTGGTAGCAGAAGTGGCAGTGGGCCTGTACATACATTCATTGTCCCTGCTTTCAGATGCGGGCCACAACCTCGCGGATGTAGGGGCGCTCGGACTCTCCCTCCTCGCCTTCCGTTTGCAAAAGGTAAAATCAAACGAACGTTATACCTACGGTTATCGCAAAACATCTATTCTCGTAGCCCTGTTCAATGCCATGGTACTTCTGGTGTCTATCGGCGCCATCATCTATGAAGCTATTCACCGCTTCATCTCTCCCGAACCCGTTCAGGGCGGCCCCATCGCCATCATAGCCGCCATCGGCATCGTCATCAATGCTGGCACTGCACTGCTTTTCTTCCGGGAAAAAGAGAAAGACCTGAATGTGAAAAGCGCTTACCTCCATTTACTGAGCGACGCCATCGTTTCAATTGGTATTGTGGTAGCTGGCATTTGTATAAGTTATACCGGCTGGTCCTGGGTCGATCCGGTCATGAGCATCATCATCGCCATGGTTATTATTGCAGGCACCTGGGGTTTACTGAAACACAGTTTGCGCCTGTCGCTCGACGGCGTGCCCGAAGGAATTGATTTGAACGAGATCCGCAAAGCCGTACTGAAGGTAAACGGGGTAAACGATTTCCGGCACCTGCACGTTTGGGCCATGAGCACAACGGAAAATGCAATGACCGGCCATCTTGTCGTATCATCAGCTGCTACCTGCGAACAGGAACAAGCGATAAAAAAAGAGGTCAGGCACCTGCTGGAACATATGAATATTCAGCATGCAACACTGGAAACCGAACCAGCATAGTGTGCAAATATGCGAATGGGGATCCGTGCGGGTTTGAGCTCCTGCCTTCTCTGCTCATTGGCGAATAGAACGGCGAAACTATTTAAGAGGAAATCAGCGATGAACACATCCTGCATCAACGATTCCTGGAATATCTCATGTCCCCATATCTTATATCTTAAATAAAAATTGGCTACCGCACAATCACGGTTCCTGTTTGCGTTAATAATTCGCGTTCCAGTTGCTTGAGGTGCTGGTGCGTTTGCATCAATACCATCAGCTCATCGGTTTGGTGCGGCCGTTGCATGTCCTGCTGGTTCTGTTCGATCAGTCTTTTGATCTTTCGGATCTTGAGATAATTAAGAGTGGAAATTACTTCATCGCGGTATACGTCTTCCCGGCTGGGTACCGGCATTTCAAACTCCGTCTTCCATTTTTCGCTGAGTTCGTATTGCACATCCATGATGGATACGACCATAGTGCTCAATTGCTGGTCT
>JAGWTK010000156.1 GCA_028876035.1 Bacteroidota bacterium | reverse complement strand
AGGGATATGGACATCAACCAAACAAATGACTGCACAAATACTGGAATATATCACCACTTACAACAAGGAAAGGGCAAAGCCATTCCAATGGACATACACAGGAAAAGATAGTATACTAATTAAATAATCGTTACACTAGCAGCTCAATAATCTCCCAGCGTCTCCGGCAATTGTGCCAGCGCCTTTGCGAGTTGTTCATCATTCGGCGCGATGCCATGCCATTCGTGGTGGCCTTCCATAAAGTCAACGCCTTTACCCATCACGGTTTTCATCAGAATTACAATGGGTTTGCCTTTTCCAACAAAGGTTTTTGCCTTATCGATGGCTTCGGTGATGGCATCCATGTCGTTGCCTTTTTCCAGGTGGATGACTTCCCAGCCAAATGCCGCGAATTTGATATCGAGGTTGCCGAGGTTCATTACTTTCTCGGTTGGTCCGTCGATTTGCTGGCCGTTCCAGTCGATCGCACTGATCAGGTTGTCTACTTTGTGGTGACCGGCAAACATGATGGCCTCCCAGTTCTGGCCCTCATCCAGTTCACCATCTCCGTGCAGGCTGTAAACAATATTTTTCTCGTTGTTCAGTTTCTTAGCCAGTGCTGCGCCGATGGCAACGCTCATGCCTTGTCCGAGTGAACCGGAAGCTACCCGTACGCCTGGCAGGTGTTCATGAGTGGCCGGGTGGCCCTGCAAACGGCTATTCAATTTGCGGAATGTAGCCAGTTCTTTTACATCAAAATAGCCGGCCCTGGCCAGAACGGAATAGAACACGGGGGAAATATGGCCGTTCGAAAGGATGAAAACATCTTCGTTGGTAGCGTCCATATTGAATGTAGGGTCATGCTTCATCGCCCGGAAATAGAGGGCCGTCAGGTAATCGGCGCAACCCAGCGAGCCACCGGGGTGTCCACTGGCAGCCCCATGTACCATTCGAACAATATCCCTGCGTACCTGTGTTGCAATTGCTTTGAGTTCTGCCATAAACTGGTTATTTGGAGTGGGCAAAGCTAATAGAAATTTAATTGATTTTGTGCCTGGAAGAGCCCGTTTCGGGGCAGACGGGAAAAAATTGGATTTAAAAAAGGATACGGTATCTTGCAGTCCGGGGCCTTTGGTTGCCGGAGTGAGTTTTGAACGCATAATCTTTTGCGAATGGTTGATATATTTGATATACTATTGAGCATCTCTATAGCGTTTGCTGTCACTTACCTGTCGATCCCGGTCATTATCTTTGTTGCGCGCACCAGAAAATTGTATGATGTACCCGACTCGCGTAAAATTCATGTAGCGCCGATTCCTTCCCTGGGTGGATTGGGCATATACGCCGGTTTTGTAATGGCCTGCCTAACGATTATCCCTTTCACTGAGGCGGCCGATTTTCAGTATTTCTTCGCTGCTTTTTTTGTCATCTTCTTCCTTGGTTTGAAGGATGATATTCTTGACATAACACCTATTAAAAAATTCATTGGTCAGGTCCTCGCCGCTTTTCTTATTATTTACAAAGGGAATATCCAGATCACGAGCATGCATGGTTTCATGGGCATACATACTTTGCCACCGATGTTCAGCCTGGTATTCAGTTATCTCACTGTCATTGTTATTATCAATTCGTTTAATTTGATCGATGGGATTGATGGTCTGGCCGGAAGCCTTGGCCTGATGTCGGTTATCGTATTCGGCAGTTATTTTTATGTAGAGGGCCAGATGCCCTATTCAATATTGGCATTTGCAACAGCCGGTGCACTGGTGGCGTTTTTGATCTTCAATTTTCAACCCGCTAAAATTTTCATGGGGGATACGGGCTCGTTGCTGCTGGGCGTTATCAATGCTATTCTCGTTATTAAGTTTATCAATGTGGCCAATGCACCCGACGCAAAGTTTCCAGTCCCTGCTTCACCAGCCGTTGGCTTTGCCATCCTGTTAATTCCCCTGATGGACACGCTGCGTGTTTTTGGAATTCGCATCGGTCACCGCCGGTCTCCGTTTAGCCCGGACCGCAACCATATTCACCACATCCTGCTGGACTGCGGCCTTCCGCACAGGTCGATTACTTTTTTACTGGTAACCATCAATGTGGCATGCATTGCGATGATGTTCTTCTTACGCAACGCCGGTTGCACCTGGCTTGTGGCTGGCATGTTTGCCTTCTTTTTCGGATTGATCGGTTTCCTCTATTACCGAAGGAGCCGCGGGCAAACATTGTTTGTGACCCGCCAGTCGGCCCCGGGCACCGAAGGCGTAAAGGGCGCGTCAAAGATTGTAACGCTTACAAAGGATACTGTTTTTGAGCAAAAGCAGCCACTTTCCTAGCCTATCCGATTTCCCTGCATGCTGTTATTTCTATCCTGTCGCTTATTCATTTAGCAGAGGTTTGTTAGATTTGCACCCATTTTAATCCTGTTAGTATGTCTGATGCACTTAATAAAATATTGTCTGGAACCGAAGAATCGATGAGAAAGGCGATCAATCACCTGGAGGCTGAACTCATCAAGGTACGCGCCGGAAAGGCAAACCCCAATATGCTCGATGGAATCGTGGTTGATTATTATGGAAATCCTACGCCGATCAGCCAGGTAGGGAATATTTCAGTGCTCGATGCCCGCACGCTTTCTATCCAGCCCTGGGAGAAAAACATGCTGCAACCTATCGAAAAAGCTATTATGGCTTCTAATATTGGCATTACCCCGCAGAACGATGGGATGAACATACGCCTCTTCCTGCCACCGCTAACAGAAGAGAGAAGGAAAGAACTGGTAAAACGTGCCAATGGAGAGGGCGAACATTCTCGTGTAGCCGTAAGGAGTATACGCCGCGATGCGATTGAAAGTATCAAGAAGTTGCAGAAAGACGGACTGAGTGAAGATGCAGGAAAAGATGCGGAGAAAGAAGTACAGGCCTCAACCGACAAATACATCAGCCTGATCGATAAACACCTTGCCCAGAAGGAAAAAGAAATTATGGCTATCTGACCAGAGGCAGTAACTAACTGTTAAGCCGTCCCGCCGGCAGGCAAGGATGGCTTTTTTTATGCTACGCGGTTACACGCCGCCGTTATGATGCGGCAGGCTTCATCAATTTGTTCTTCAGTCATCGTAAGCGGTGGCGCAATACGCAGGCATTCCGGTGCAAAAAGAAACCAGTCTGTCAGCAACCCGTTCGCCAAACATTCGTCGATTACTTTTTTATTGGTTGCAAAGCTGTCGAATGCCAGCGCCATCCACAAGCCTGCCGAACGGACAGCCCTGATAGAAGGGTGTTGTAATTGCTGCAGGAAGCGTTGTTCCTTTCGGGCGATGGCTGCGATATAATTGCTGTTGTTGAGGGCTTTAAAAGCAGCCAATCCCGCTGCACAGCTCACCGGGTGACCCCCAAAAGTGGTGATATGCCCGAGTACCGGCTGGTCTGTAAATGCCTGCATGCGCTCGTGGGATGCAATAAAAGCGCCCAGGGGCATGCCACCACCAAGTGCTTTGCCAAGTAAAAGGATGTCGGGAACTACGCCATATTGTTCAAAAGCCCAGCGCGTACCGGTTCTTCCAAAGCCTGCCTGGATTTCATCGAACACGAGCAGGCAATTGCTTTCCCTGCAGCGATCGGCAACAGCTTTTATCCAGTCTGCATCGGGACGCACAACACCGCTTTCAGCCTGTACTGTTTCCATCACCACACAGGCGATGTTATCGTCGATGGCTTCCAATACGGCCTGGTCATTATAGTCATAGTGAAGAATGCCCGGCAGCAGGGGCCTGAAAGCATTGCGCCAATACTCATCGCCCATTAAACTCAAAGCGCCCTGGGTAGATCCATGATAGGCTTTGTTGAATGCTATCATGCCTGTTTTGTTCGTAAGCCGCTTGGCCAGTTTCATGGCACCTTCTGTGGCTTCGGCGCCGGAATTGGTAAAGTACACCGTGTTCAGCGAAGCCGGCAGGAATTTGGATAGTTCACAGGCGTAGTTTACCTGCGGCGACTGGATGAATTCACCATATACCAGCACATGCAGGTATTGATCGGCTTGTGAGCGGATGGCAGCGACTACATCGGGGTGACGATGCCCCATATTGCATACGCTGATGCCGCCAATCAAATCGAGGTAACGGCGGCCGGCTGTATCGTAGAGATAACAGCCTTCAGCGGCGCAGATCTCCAGTGCCAGTGGCGCAGCAGAAGTTTGGGCTACATGTTGCAGGAACAAGGCACGCTGGTTCATGCAGTGAATTTGCAACAAAGAACGCAAAGCGGCAACAAATTTTGATATTTGTAATACAGGCGGTTCGCCGCATACACTTATCTCAATAAAAAATATTTACCATGGCAGTGATTATGCACGTCAACGGCGTTTATCCAGGTTTCGGGGAAGATTGTTTTATAGCACCCAATGCCACGGTAGTGGGTGATGTGCAAACCGGTAACCAATGCAGCATCTGGTTCAATGCCGTGGTGCGGGGCGATGTGAACAGCATCCGCATGGGTCATAAAGTGAATGTGCAGGACGGCGCTGTGATACACGCCACCTTTGAAAAAACAAAGGCGATCATTGGCAACAATGTATCCATCGGTCACAATGCTATCGTGCATGGTTGTACACTGCACGACAATGTACTGATTGGAATGGGCGCTATCGTAATGGACAATGCCGTGGTGCATAGCAATACCATCATTGCTGCCGGGGCCGTGGTGCTGGAGAACACCGTTTGCGAGGAAGGAAGTATTTATGCCGGTGTGCCCGCTAAAAAGGTAAAAGATATTTCCGCAGCGCTGGTGCATGGCGAAATCGACCGCATCGCCAACAACTACATAAAATACGCAGGCTGGTTTAAGGGGCAACAACCACTGGAAGATAAGTAGTTAACCGTCCGGCGAAAAAAAACAGCGATTCGTCGAATCATGGCGGACCTGCTTGTACTTTTTATATAATATTTCTAAGTTTAGCCCGTTGTAGAAAGAAACCTGCTGTATTTATGAAAACGCGTTCTTTTCAACTGTTGCTGATGATGCTTGCCGTACTGGTGATGTGCAGCTCCTGCAGTGTATGGAACAGTGTTTTCGGACCAAAATACGGTTGCCCTGCCAATGGTAGAAATACAGGCGCCGAAAAGGTGCTCAGTGGCGAGAAAGTGCCAAAGGCAAAACGGTTCAAAGCGTGATGCAAATTGTTCCATCGTCTGTAGTACCCTGGAACTATTCATACACTAAAATCCGTACATATGAGCCTTACCCTACGCACCGATTTCGGTTGCACCGAAGCCGTAATTGATGACGATTGTGGCCTGAAACGTTTTTACGAAGTGGCCGATATTCTCAGCGACGATCTTGATATCAAGTTTTTGCATAAACTCGATGATTTCGATTCGCTTGTTTGGGACTTCGCCTATAAGGGACATACCCTCACACTTCATTACAACATTTATACGGGCATCTCCATCTATCCCAATAAATTCAGGGAAGCGCCTCGTCGTGATAACGACGCAGTGATAGAAGTAGCCCGTTTCCTGGAAACAAAACTGATGATTAATACTGCCAGAAAATATTTGTCATAAACGCTTTTCTTAATCCGTACTCTTGGTTTTCATTGAGCCGTTCATTACCCTGAACGGCTTTTTTTATGCGCGTTTAGTAATTCTCTTCGCCCAGGGAAAGCAGCAAGGTACAATAGCTGATATAGCGTTCTTCCGGAATATCATCCACCGCAACTGCTGCTTTTACGGCACAACCTGGTTCATTGAGGTGAAGACAGTTGTTGAACCGGCAATCCTGCAAGAGGGTTCGCATTTCCGGGAAATAGTGGGAAAGTTCCTGTTTGTCGATATTCACAATACCAAATTCGCGTAAACCTGGTGTGTCAATGATGCGGCCGCCTCCGGGTAAATCGAACATCTCAGCAAACGTAGTGGTATGCATTCCCTTGCCGCTCCAGCCACTCACTTCTTTGGTGCGCAGTTCGCGTTCGGGAAACAGGGTATTGATGAAGGAAGATTTGCCCACTCCTGAATGGCCGCTCAGCAGGGTTATTTTATCGTGGAGCAGCTCTTTCAGTGTATCCACCCCTTCATTTTTCACAATGCTCATGGCTACTACCGTGTAACCTGCCTGCTGGTAAATGTCGGTATAGCGTTCCAGCAATTCCTGTTCTTTCTTTTTGTAGACATCGGTTTTATTGAACACGAGGATGGCCGGTACATGGTAGGCCTCTGCCGTCACCAGGAAACGATCGATAAATCCATTGGATGTTTTTGGATCACGCAGCGTTGCAAACAGAACAGTCTGGTCGAGGTTGGCAGCAATAATATGATGCTGCATTTTGTGGGAAGGCGATTGCCGGTTCACATAATTGCGCCTTTCTGCAATACCGGTGATGATGGCGGTATCGCTGTTGTCTGTTTCCGGTTCAAGTTCCACTTCGTCGCCTACAGCGATTGGGTTGGTAGATGTGATGGCTTCGTCTATCTTAAAAACACCTTTAATGCGCGCATTGTACCAAACACCATCTGTTGTTCGGGTGGTATACCAGCTGCCGGTTGATTTGTATACAAGCGCTTTCATCAGCGTGCTAAATTAAGTCAATGCAGCTGTATCGCACCCCGGGGCCGGCTATTGTCAGGGAAATTTTTTGAAGACGGTCATCCGCAGCACCCACTCTGTCAGTAAAAAGAACAGGGCCAGGATGGCGAAGGGAAAGAATTTTTCGCTGTACCTGCGCAGGGCCGTAATCTCGATCTTGGATTTTTCAAGTTTGTCAATTTCCGCGTAGATGTTCTTCAGGCTTTCATTGTCTTTTGCACGAAAATATTTTCCACCTGTTTCATTGGCAATCTGCGTCAGCAATTTCTCGTCAATATTTACTTTTTCGCGCTGCATTACCACCGCACCCGATTGTGTTTGCATCGGTGTTTGTGCATAGCCTTCGGTTCCTACGCCAATCGTATACACTTTTACGCCTGTTGCCCTGGCAAGCTCTTTGGCCGTGAGTGGCGGAATCTGACCACCATTGTTTTCACCATCGGTCAAAAGGATAACTACTTTGCTCTTCGATTTGGAAGCACGTAGCCGGTCAACACTGGTGGCTAGCCCTGATCCGATAGCGGTGCCATCTTCCAGCAAACCACTTTGAATATTATAGATCTGGGTTTTTAAGACTTGTTGATCAGTGGTAAGCGGACAAAGCGTAAAACTCTCGCCGGAAAAAATCACTACGGCAATACGGTCGGTGGGCCGGTTGGCAACAAAATTCGCGGCCACTTCTTTGGCTGCTTCCATGCGATTGGGTGAAAAATCCTGGGCCAGCATACTTCCGCTCACATCAATGCTGAGTACAATATCAACCCCTTCTCCATTCACCAATTCTTCGTCGTTCCGTGTTTGGGGTCTTGCCAGTGCAATGATAATGCATCCCATGGCCAGCAGCCGAAGCGCAAAAGGCAGGTGCCGCAGCATCGTTTTCCAGGAACGCAGTCCTTTTACATTGGCCACCGATGATACCAAAACGCCCGCAGCAGCTCTTTTTCCGCGCAGGTAATACCAAATCATCAGGGGTAGCAGCAGGAGGAGCAGCAAGGCCCAGGGCCAGGCAAATTGAATATTATGGAAGTAGTCGAGTATCAAATCAATAATTGGCTATTGGGTTTACGATGTAATAATCCGGTCGAGTTGTTCAATGGCATCCTGGATCGTATCGGCCGCCTGCCGGTCTTCTTCTGCACCCGGCTGATAGCGGGCGAATTTCACTGCATCGTTCATGCGCAATGCCTGTGCCACCGCCGTAAATGCAGTATTGGGAAGTCCCAGCGGCTGCAGCTGCAGCATCAGTTCAGCACTGGTTTTTTGCATCGAGCTGAGACCAGCGCGGCGCTGCAGGTAATGCCGGAAAATTTCGTTCATGCCTGTATGGTACACTTTGGTTTGAATGGTACCCGCTGCTGCTTTTTCCCGGAGCAGTTTGAGTGCCTGGACCGCTTCTTCCCGGGGCGACAGGTAAGAAAATACCGTGGGGGCAGCGGTGGCGCTGCGCCGCTGTACTTTTTTGCGCAGCAGGTACACCAGTAAGAGTAAGGCCAGTATACCAGCGCCGGCAAAAACCCAGGTGAGGTACGATAACTGCGAGGCCGTGGTTTCAACAATATCGTGTATATCGTGGTAGTCCTGTTTGGGATCGTAGTTGGTAAAAGCGACTGATACTTCGAGGGAGTCGGTCAGGTAATCACGGTTGCCAACGGCTAGTGGTAAGGCTGGTACCGACCATCGGCCGGAATCGAAGCTGGTGATGAGTAGCTTCTGCCGGTAACTCACCTGGCTGTTCCGAACAGTGGTGTCGATCTTTCCTTTGCTGATGAAGTCAAAATGCGCCAGGCTGTCGAGCGGGAACCACGCGGGTGCAGTGCCCAGTGGCATGCTGGCTTCCAGCGTGAGTTCAATTTTTTCGCCAATAAGAATTTTGTTTTTGTCGATGGAAGCCTTCACAGCAATATCAGACTGCGCATGACCGGTAGATCCGCACAGCAGGAGTAGTAGAAGAATATTTGCGAAAAGCCTGTACATCCGGGGGCGTGGTT
>JAGWTK010000155.1 GCA_028876035.1 Bacteroidota bacterium | reverse complement strand
CCACATTTGCACATTTTCACATTTACACATTATTTGATGATTCGTCTTATTTTATTGGCGTCTTCAATCAACTGCAACAGGTATCCATAATTCTCTTTCTCCAAACACGCTTTGAATTTGCGGAGCTGACTGATGTGTTCGTTCAACACGTCCAGCACATTCTCTCGGTTCTGCATAAAAATGGGCACCCACATCGCGGGATTACTCTTGGCCAGTCGCACCGTACTTTCAAAACCACCGCTGGCCAGTTCGAAAATCGCATCTTCTTCTTTTTCCTTTTCGAGCACAGTATTGGCAAGGGCAAATGAAGTGATGTGTGAAATATGGCTGATATAGGCCGTGTGCATATCATGACTGTCAGCATCCATATAAATCAGGTGCATGCCCAGCGCACGGTACATTTCTTCTACTTTGGCAACGGCATCGGCATCGCTTTTTTCTTTTTCGCAGATCACGCAGGTGCGTCCCACAAATGCGTTGTGCACCGCTGCTTCCGGTCCGCTGTATTCGGTACCCCACATCGGGTGGGAAGCTACAAAGCGGCGGCGCATGGGGTGCTCTGCTAAAAATTCACAGAGCGCATGTTTGGTAGAACCTGCATCCACTACGATTTGCTTATCGGTTACCAGGTCGAGTATACGCTGTGTAACGGGCATCATCACGTCTACCGGTATCGCCACATAAATCAAATCACTTTTCGGTACCGCCTGTTCAATGGGCAATGCCTCATCGATCAATCCGAGCGCCAATGCTTTTTGTGTTGTCTCTTCGGTACGGCTCACGCCAATCACTTTTCTTACCAGGCCCTTTTCCTTCAGCGCGAGGCTAAGCGAACCACTGATCAGTCCGACCCCCACCACTGTAATGGTATCAAACAACGGTTGTTTTACTTCACCAGACATGCTTTGATTCTTTGTATGCTTTGATCAATTTTTTCTTCGGCGCAGCAAAGGCTCACCCTTACATAACCGTTTCCTGCATCACCAAAAATGCCGCCGGGCGTTATGAACACGTTTGCGTTGTAGAGCACTTCATCGCTCAGCGCATATCCATCTTTGTAACCAGCGGGTATCTTCGCCCAAACAAACATGCCCACCTGTTCTTTTGAATACGTGCAACCGAGTGTATCGAGCAGACTGAACACTTTCTCCCTGCGCTGGCGGTAAACTGCATTGACAGCATCGAACCAATCTTTGCCGAGCGACAATGCTTTGGCCGCTGCGAGCTGCAAGGGAAGAAACATTCCACTGTCCATATTGCTCTTGAAGCGGAGCACTTCATTAATTCTTTCTTTGGCACCGCAGAGCATGCCTACGCGCCAGCCGGCCATATTGTGTGATTTGCTGAGCGAGTTCAGTTCGAGTACCACTTCTTTTGCACCCGGCACTTCCAGCAAACTCATGGGTGAATCGTTCAGGATAAAACTATAGGGATTGTCGTGTACGAGCAAGATATTATTGGCTCTGGCGAAAGCTACCAGTTGTTCAAAGAATTTCTTTGACGGTAGCTGCCCCGTAGGCATGTGCGGGTAGTTCACAAACATCAGCTTCACTTTCTTTAGTCCGGCTGCCGCAAGCGAATTAAAATCGGGTTGCCAGTTATGATCGGCCGAAAGCGTATAGGCCCGTACGTTAGCGCCGGCCAGTTTCACTGCGCTGGTGTAGGTAGGGTAACCGGGATTGGGCACCAGCACTTCATCCCCTTCATTGAGGTAGGTCATGCAGATGTGCACGATACCTTCTTTTGAACCAATCAGGGGTAATATTTCTGTATCGGGATCTAATTCCGTGCGATACCATGTTTTGTACCATTCGCTCATCGCTTTGCGCAACACCGGCGAACCTTTGTAACTCTGGTAGGCATGGGTATTGGGCTTAGCGGCTTCTTCGGTGAGCGTTTTGACAACGTCGGCATGCGGCGGCAGGTCAGGGCTCCCGATTCCAAGGCTAATGATGTTCTTTCCCTGCTTGTTCAGTTCATCAATCTCGCGCAGCTTTTGCGAAAAATAGTATTCGCCGATGCCGGAGAGACGGGAGGAAAGCGCTGGGGACATACGCGGTTATTTATTTAAGATGTAAGATTTTTTGATTTAAGATATCTTCTATTCGAAATCACTACTGATTCATTTAGCTGTTGCATGGCGAGAGCAAGAAAGCATCCGGAGGTATATCTTATATCCAGATATCTTATATCTTACATTTTCGCCGGCGGTTCATCAAACAGTCTTTCCCTTTTTATAAATTCCATACACCCTCAGCTCCGCCGTTTTCTTCTCCAGCGATTTCAGCACTGCATTGAACTGATCGGGTTGTTCGAATTCCATATCGGCGTGGAAGCTGTATTTCCAGTCGCTGCCGGGTATGGGAAAGCTTTGCAGTTTGCTCAGGTTGATGCCGGCATCGGCGATCTCGGTGAGTACGCGTGCCAGGCTTCCCCTGGAGTGATCGGTATGGAAATACACCGAGGCTTTGTTGGCATCCGCAGGCGTTTCCGATTTGTCGGGCCGCTGCAGGATGAGAAAGCGGGTGTAGTTATTTTTCATGGTATGGATATTCGGCGCAATCATGTGCAGGTTGAACAGTTCCGCTGCGAGTTTACTGGCGATGGCCGCAACATGGCGACTGCGGTGTTGCTGCACGTGCTTTGCGCTGAGGGCCGTATCTTCTGTTTCTATTAATTTCCAGTTGTATTTGTCGAGGAATTCAAGGCATTGCTGTATGGCCATTGGATGCGAGTGCACTTCCCGGATATCCTCCAGCGTTACTCCCTGGTTGACCATCAGGTTTTGCCGAATCTGCAGGTAGATTTCGCCAACGATGCAAAGGTTGCTTTTTAACAACAGGTTGTAATTGGGAAGGATGCTGCCTGCGATGGAATTTTCAATCGCCATCACGCCTCCATCGCTTTCTTTTTTATTGGCCGCAATTTTTACGACGTCGCGGAAATTGCCACAGGGAATTACTTCCACCTGTTTGCCGAAGAACTGTTGGGCTGCTACCTGGTGGAAGCTGCCTTCATATCCCTGTATCGAAACTTTTTTTGTCATGTCGGGCGGTTCGGGTTTTGCCAGTTGTGGCAGGTAACGGATAACAAAAATCCCCCGGTGACCGGGGGATTCTTTATGTTGTTTTTGTATTTACTTGTTTTCAACAAAAGCATCCCCGCTTCTCACTAAATGAAAAGTAAAAATAGAAACCAAAATATGCTTTGTTGAGTGTCATCCGTTCAAAAATAGGGACTATATCTTATTGCGCCAATTTTTTTTTTGACCAACATCGCCCGAAACCCGCACCCAGCCTGCAAAAGCTAACGTTTGTTAACTAAGGCGATTCATGATTTCATTATCGATCTTCCTGAAAAGGTGATAGGGTTTGTAGGTGCGCCAGTTGTTGATTTCCATCAGTTCAAGGTAGCGGTTCAACCGGGCTTTTTTAAAATCGTGCTGTGTTTGCTCGGGCATATTCAGCACCACTACCCAGCCTTCCTGGTCGGTTACTTCTTCGAACCATTCTTCATAATAGTCTTTTGTATCGCTGTGGAAATTGAGCACGTTTTCGGCAATCAGTACAAATTTGCGGATACCTGCCGCAAAGAAGACATCCGTCACCTCGCGCTTCATTTCCATGATATCGTTCTCGATCGCATCGTTCCATTCGCCGATCAGTTCGATCACTGCATATCCTTCCTCATAATCGGCCATGATCACTTTCATGTAGAGTGTGCGTGAACCGAAATCATCCCATTGCGGGTGGATATAGTAATTGTATACTGTTTGAGAAAACTCGAATTCAGAGTATACGCGTCCAAAGAAAGGCGAGCGTTCGTCTTCTTCGCTGATATAAATATGTCGCCAGTTGTAAAATGGTTCTATGTCCTGCATGTCTCGTCCTCGTAAAATTTACCGCATTTGCGGGTTTCCGGCAATATACGTCCGGGCACAAGGGGATGCCAAATAAATTTTATTGCGGCCTTTTTGTTAATTTTTTGGCGGGGGGAAACCTGTTCAGCGCGCGTTCTCCACGGCTTTTTTTACACTGCCGTATTGCAGCAGCAGGTGCTTGGCCTTCTCGTAGTCTGTTAATTTGAGGATGTCCATGACCATGCGTGTACCACGGTCGACCAGTTTCTCATTGCTGAGCTTCATGTTCACCATCTTATTGTCCTCTACCCTTCCAATTTGGATCATCACGGCGGTAGAAATCATGTTCAACACCAGTTTCTGAGCTGTACCTGCTTTCATCCGCGTGCTGCCGGTAACAAATTCGGGGCCTACCACTACTTCGATCGGATATTGCACTGCATCGCCGAGAGGGCTGCCGGGATTGCAGGTGATACAGCCTGTTATAATGCCACGCTGCCGGCTTTCGGAAACCGCACCAATTACATAAGGAGTAGTGCCGCTGGCAGCGATGCCAATCACGACGTCTTTATCAGAGATCATGTGTTCTTCGAGGTCGAGCCAGCCTTGTTGCATATCGTCTTCTGCATTTTCAACCGGGCGCTGAATGGCTTCTTCTCCCCCGGCGATGATGCCGATGACCAATCCGTAAGGCATGCCATAGGTGGGCGGAATTTCACTGGCATCGAGGATACCCAGCCGGCCCGAAGTGCCTGCGCCGATATAAAATAGCCTGCCACCATCAAGCATTTTATTGCTGATGATCGAAGCAAGCTTTTCTATTTGCGGAATGGCTTTTTCGACCGCGAGGGGCACGGATTTATCTTCTTCGTTGATATGCGACAGTATTTCAATCACACTCATCTTATCGAGGTGTCGGTATTTGCCCGGCTGCTCGGTAAACTTTTCAAATGACATATCCTGCATTTATCGGTGGTATTCAATTAAACCCTCCATCGGGTTTTTGAGGATCTTCCCCAGTTCAAATTCGTAGCTGCTACAGAGTTCTTTTACAATATCGCGGAAACCCCAGGCCACACCCCCTACAAAATGCACCGGGTATTTCCAGCTTTCACTGAATTTACAAAGATGGGTAAAGAAAAAATCATTCAATCCGTCTTCAATAATATTCTCTACCATGTAGTGCCCGCGGTTCTCGGCAAGAAAAAGGCAAAAGCCTGCGAGGTAGCGATTGGGTAACGGTTGCCGGTAAACGCTTTCCAGGATGGCTTCCCGGGTGGTGCGGTACTTATCATCAAATTTGTACCGCAGATCTTCATCGAAAGTATTGTACAAATAATACTGAATTACTTTTCTGCCCAGGTAGGCCCCGCTACCCTCATCGCCCAGCACATAACCAAGGCCGGGACTGTTCTTTACAATTTTTCTGCCATCGAAATAACAACAGTTGCTGCCGGTGCCGAGTATATTGGCAATTCCTTTTCTTCCGTCGCAAACAGCTTTAGCGATCCCGGCCAGATCGTTTTCCACCTGCACTTTAGCTCCGGTGAAAACCTTGCCGATAGCGGTTTTCATCATCCGGGCATTGGCGGGGTCAAGGCAACCCGTACCGTAAAAATAGATCCGGGAAACTTTTGCAGCTTTCAGTTTAGGCAGCAGTTCATTCCGCAAAACGGCCTGCACCTGCTCGCTGTTCAGGAAATAGGGGCTCATGCCCTGGGTAAAAATGATCTTTTTCCTTCCTTCGTGCAGCAGGCACCATTCGCATTTCGTGGAACCGCTGTCTGCCAGTAGCGTTGCCATAGTAACGACGAAGTTAATATTCCCTGCCTGTTTATCCATAAAACAAATATTGCCGCTAATGCGGCATGATTTCAGCTAAATTTGCAGCCGAACGGACGCACAACTATGGCCACACAGAAAAAACTAAACACCTGGTTACCCCTTCTTTTCGCCCTTGTGATGGTCGCCGGCATGTCGATCGGCTACTCACTTCGGGAAAACACCGGCCGGCCCGGCAGCTTATTCAAAAAACAAAAAAATTCGGTGCTGCAGCAGGCACTCGATTTAATACAGCTTAAATACGTTGACCCTGTTTCGCCCGATTCGATTTCACAGGATGCGATCCAGGATATACTCAGCAAACTCGACCCACACTCGATTTACATTCCTGCGGTGAGCCTCGGCGAAATCAATGAAGACCTGCAGGGAAATTTCCAGGGCATCGGGGTCGAGTTCAATATTTTCAGCGATACCGTGAATATCATTACGGTGGTGGAGAACGGACCAAGTGATAAAGCAGGATTGAAAACAGGTGATAAAATATTGCGCGTGGGCGACTCAGTGGTTGCCGGCAACGGTATCACCACCACCCGAATCAAAAAATTGTTGCGCGGTCCGGGCGCCAGCAAAGTTGTTCTTACCATGTTGCGCGGCAATCAAACGCTCACACCCACCATAGAACGCGGCCTCATTCCCATTGTTTCTGTTGATGCGGCTTATATGCTGAACAAAGAGGACGGCTATATCCACATTAACAAATTCTCCGAAACAACCTATCGTGAGTTTATGCTGGCGATGGAGAAATTAAAAAAACAAGGACTGAAAAAATTAATGCTCGACCTGCGCGATAACGGTGGTGGCGTGTTGCAGGAAGCAGTAGAAATGGCGGATGAATTCCTGGATGGCACTAAACTGATCGTCTATACCCAGGGTAACAGCAGTCCGCGGCAGGAATACCGCTGCAAACGCGATGGGGTATTCGAAACCGGCAAACTGGTGGTACTTGTGAATGAGGGCACGGCTTCTGCGAGTGAAGTATTGGTAGGAGCTTTGCAGGATTGGGACCGGGCGCAAATTGTGGGCCGCCGCACTTATGGCAAAGGCCTGGTACAGGAGCAATACGACCTCAGCGATGGTTCAGCACTTCGTTTAACGGTGGCGCGCTACTATACGCCTATTGGCAGAAGTATTCAAAAGCCGTATAACAAAGGGGAGTCGGATTACGCGAGTGATATCTACAATCGCTACCACCATGGAGAGATGACCAATGCCGACAGCAACCATGTACAGCAAATGGGACAAGCTTTCAAAACCAAATCCGGCAGAACGGTATATAGTGGCGGAGGTATCATGCCGGATGTATTTGTATCGGCCGACACCTCGCTGATCTCAAAAAGCTTCTCGCGCTTGTATGCTGCCAATACACTCAGCAACTTTGCTTACCGGTATTATATGGAGCACAAAGCTGATTTGTCAAAAATTGCCGACGCCCGCGAATTCTACCACCAGCAGAAAAACAACGAGGGCATCTGGAACCAGTTTGCCGCCTTTGCTGCAAAGGATAGCATCAATACACAAGCCTTTACGCCCAAAGATCGCTGGTATGCACAGCAGCGCCTACTCGCCCTCATCGCCCGCCAGCAATGGAAAAACGACGGATTCCTTGAAGTCATGAATGACGATGATCTCACCTACAAGCAGGGAGCTTTGGAACTCGATAAATGAGAATGTGAGAAATGGGTATCAAGTACAGAGTACCAAGTACTATGACATGTCAACGGTTTTTAGTTTCAGGTATCTGGGATGGACGTTGTTTGCAAAAAAGTGCATAGTGCCTGAAAGAATCAGTCTGGCGATGCTGGCAACTATGAACCATAAATTAAAAACCAAGAACCGCCCGAAGAGAGCTGAAATACCGGGGAGCTTCGAGCAAACGGCTGCCATACCAGCTAAACATCTCTCCATCTGCTAGTAATACTTTTATACCAGGAAGCAATTCTTGCAGCGCCGCCTGGTGCGAAGCTTTGAAGGGAAATGGTTCTGAAGAAAGCAGGATGCACGCACAACCCAGTTGCTGTAACTCTTCCGGGGTAGTGATGGGATAACGGGTTTGGTTTTGGAAGATATTTTCCATTCCGCAATATTGCATCATGTCATTAATAAAAGTATCCCCTCCGGCAACCATATACGGCTCCTGCCAGATAAAGTAGGCTGTCCTTAACGGCCTGGCATATTTGTCCAATCCCCCAAACCCCTCCCTGATGCAGTCGATGATGTCCACTGCCTTTTCGCGCGTTTGGGTCATTTCACCCACGGTATTGATCATATCGATCGCCTGTTCAAGTGTACTGATATCGCTGGTCCATACCGGGCAAAAGGCAGCGATAGCCATAATTTCTTCCCGGATATTTTCCTCTTTGTTGGCCAGCACCAGTTCAGGTTGCAGTGCCCGTACTGCTTCAATATTGACGGATTTCGGACCGCCTACCCTTTTCTTTTCACGGAACCAGGATGCTGGACGCACGCAGAACTTGGTAATTCCAACGGTTTCTTCTTCCAGGCCGAGATCAAACAACAATTCGGTTTGGGAAGGGAGCAGCGAAACAATGCGACGGGGATTTTGCGGCAGTTCAATATTCTGCCCGATATGATCGGTAAACAGGGGCATACAACTTAAATAGATCGAAGAATAAACCTGGCGAAAATGAATGTAACCAATTTTGGGGAAAAAGAAGGAATGCGCGGGGGGAGAAACTCTTTTGCCTCCTGCCAAACAACGTATTTGGCAGGAGGGTACTGGAGATTAAATCATCGTTTTTCAGTGATAATGGATTCGGTTTTTCCCAGGATAAGGGCTACTACTCTTTGCAGAGCAACAATTGGTATTTTCAGGAATTGGATGGTCTTACAAGGATAATGGAC
>JAGWTK010000154.1 GCA_028876035.1 Bacteroidota bacterium | reverse complement strand
GTATTGCCCGTGATTTTGTTGACAGAAAAAAAACTTTCGACAGCACTCGGACTAAAAAATAAAATACCATTGTAGTGTTGCTTGATCGCAACCGGTGTAGCGATCGTTTCATACACCATAATTTCTGTTACTTCAATCCCGTTGTTCTGCAGGATAGAAGGCAGTTCATCGCGCCGCTGGTCACCACAGAAAAAAATTACCTCTTCGGTTTCGCCTTCTTCAATGATCAGCCAGGCGAGATCAGTGGCGTTATCGGCCGTGCCGGCGATGCTGTTCTCGCCGAAATATTCTTTTACCAGTTGACGGGTGGTGTTGCCCATACAGTAGATACTCCATCCGGGCTCGTCATCCTGCATAAAACCAGCCACCGCTTCTACCGCATTCATGCTGGTGAATACCACAGTAGCCGATTGCAGCAAAGCCGATTCTACTTCCTGCTGCACATCGATCGTTTGAATCGGTTCGGTATCGATAAACGAGATGCAGTCGATGGCTACGCCATGTTCGGCAGCTTCTTCGATGGTTTCATCATCGAGCGGACGGGTCGACAATAAACGAAAATCAACGGTTGCCATGCTGCATACTTTCTGTGATGGCGCGGCCACCGTTTTCTAATATTTCACCCGCAGCGTTCAAACCAAGCGAGCCTGCAGCCTGTACGGTAGCCTGCATCGTTACGCTGGCTTTATTGCTTCCGTCCGGTGCAACGATATTGCCGTTAAAGTAGAGTATATTATTTTTTATTTCTGCCAATGCACTGATGGGGGTTGAACATCCACCCAACAAAGCTTTGAGGAAATCCCGTTCTGTTCTGGCGCAAAGTGCAGTATCCGCATCGTTGAAATGTGCGCAAGCTTTGAGACAAGCATCGTCTTCGCTCCTGCATACTACCATGATGGCTCCCTGTGCCGGTGCGGGCAACATCCAGTCGAGCTCAATGCTGTTCGCCGGTCGCAGATTGATTCGTTCTACACCTGCGGCCGCAAAAATGGCTCCTTGCCAGGGGTTGTCTTTTACTTTTTGCAAACGCGTATTCACATTACCCCGCAGGTTTTCGATGCGGTGTTGCGGGTAGCGATGCAGCCATTGTGCTTTGCGGCGGACACTGCTGGTAGCGATGGTTGCGACGGAATTGAAATCATCGAGGAAAGAGGGGTCGCTGTTATAAACAAAAAGGTCTTTGTATGATGCCCGCTTCAATACGGCAGATTGAACAATGCCCGCGGGTAATTGCACCGGCACATCCTTCATCGAATGCACGGCAATATCTATCCGGTTATTCAGCAGGGCAATATCCAGGCTACGTGTAAACACCCCTTGTACTCCTATTTCGTAAAGCGGTGTTTTGAGATCAATATCACCTTCGCTTTTAATATACACCAGCTCACTTTCATAGCCATTGTCGCGCAGCAGTTGCTGAACAGTAGTGGCCTGCCATACCGCGAGCTGGCTTTCCCTGGTACCAATCCGGAGCATATTTTTCATGTAATTCAGTTTGACCCGGTGGCGATAAATTCGTTGATCGCCTCAATGTACTGGCATCCACAATGGTTCTGCCGGCGCATTTTTACCGCCATGGTAGTAATGATTTTCTGAATGCGAAGTTCAGCATTGTCCTCAGAAAAATCCGGGACTTCGGTACTGGTGGTAACAAGGCTGTTACGGGAGAGATGGATTTGCTGCAGGGTAGATTTCACTGCTTTGAGAACCGGGATATGCCGGCGCATGGCGTGCCATTCAGCAAACTCGCCAATATGTTCGGCGATAATTTCTTTTGCCCGCGGCACTTCTGCACGTCTTTTTTGGAGGGTTTCGTCTTTGAGACGGCTCAGGTCATCCACATTCACCAGGGTGATATGGTCGAGATCCTGCGCAGCACATTCTACATTATAAGGAATGGAAAGATCGATGATAAGTTTGGGACCGCTATCTTCCAGCTGTGAGGAGAGAATCACGGGTTCGGCAGCGCTGGTGGCGACCAGGATAATATCGGCTTTCGCAACTTCTGCTTCCATGTCTTCTGCCAGGGCATGCCGAAGGCTGAGTTCATTCGCCAGCTGCGCCGCTTTCTCCGGCGAGCGATTGATAAGGGTAATATTGGAATTGCCCAGGTAATCCACCAGGTTTTTACAGGTATTCCGGCCAATTTTGCCAGTACCCAGGAGCAATATCCGCTTGCCGGCGATATCGCTGCTATGCTCTTTTATATATTGTACTGCGGCAAATGACACAGAAACAGTCCCGCCGCTGAGTGCTGTTTGATTTTTAATGGCTTTGGAGGCCTGGAGCGCTGCATTCACCATGCGCTCCAGAATTGAACCGATACAACCTTTGGAACGGGCGAACTTAACCGCTTGCTTGAGCTGTCCAACAATTTCATAATCACCCAGGATCTGGGAGTCCAGTCCACCCGCTACCTCAAACAGGTGCTGCACCGCTGCAGTACCACAATGAATATAGGCGAGCTCATTGAACAGGTCGGCATCGCCGCTGGTTTCGGTGCACAACACATTGATTAGTAGTTGTACATCATGGGTTAAGCCATATATTTCTGTGCGATTGCAGGTAGATAATACAAAGACTTCACGGATGCCATAAGAATTGGCGGTATCCAGGATCGACTGGTACTGGTCGGGGCTAACGGCAAACTGTCCGCGCAAACCGGCATCGGTTTTCTTATAGTTGATGCCTGCTACACAAAATTGGACGATATCACAGTGGTTTGTCTGCATTGGAATGCCGGTGTAAAATCTACGACGAAATTAAAGCGGGGGTTCTCAAAAAACGAATAACCGTGTCACCGGACTGTCATATTTCGGACTGAGTTGTATTATTTGATGTCCTAATGGAAATCAACTCGCGGAAAGGATGCTGCTGAACTTTCAAGAGACACAGTGGTTACATTTGCAAAATATTCAAACCATATGCGCGAGGCCGTAAAGCGAGGGGTGATGCTGATGAACCTGGGTTCCCCCGATTCTACCGAAGTCAAAGATGTATCCCGATACCTGAAAGAATTTTTGATGGATGGACGAGTGATCGACTATCCCTGGTTGCTCCGCACCCTGCTGGTGAAAGGAATCATCGTTCCATTCAGGGCACCTAAATCGGCCGAAGCGTATAAAACCATCTGGACAAAAGAAGGATCTCCGCTGGTTGTACTTACAAAACAATTGCAGGCTGCCGTGCAGGAACTGGTGCCGGAAAAAGTGGTGATCAGCATGCGCTATGGCAATCCGTCGCCTGAAGCGGCCTTCAATGAATTGATGCAGGCCGTGCCCGGACTGGAAGAAGTGATCTTGTTGCCGCTCTACCCACATTATGCCATGTCGAGTTATGAAACGGCGGTGGAGCATGTGATGGAAACGTATCGCGACAAAAAATACCCTTTCCGGATACAAACCATCAGCGCTTTTTACAATGATCCTGCTTATATCGCTGCGATGGTCGAAAATATCCGTCCTTATCTCAACCAGGAATATGATCACGTGCTGTTCAGTTACCACGGGGTACCGGGCAGGCATATCCGAAAAAGTGATACCACAGGTGTGCATTGTTTGAAAGTGGCCGACTGCTGCAATGTGGCGTCTGCGGCGCATAAGACCTGCTATCGCCACCAGGCATTTGTGACAACAAGATTAATTGCAGAACAGTTGCAGTTGCCAAAAGAGAAATACAGCATCTCGTTTCAGTCGAGATTGGGCAAGGGCTGGCTGGAACCCTTTACCGATGTGCGTTTGGAAGAAATGCCAAAAGAAGGCATAAAAAAGCTATTGGTGTTATGCCCGGCTTTCGTAAGCGACTGTCTTGAAACCCTGGAAGAGATCGAAGAACGAGGTAAAGAAACTTTTATGGAAGCGGGTGGTGAAAGTTTTGCGATGATTCCTTGTTTGAATACCCATCCGGCCTGGGTTAAGACGATTGCGGGCTGGCTGGATGCCTATGCTGCGGGCGACCAGCACATGATGGTCTAGAACTCCGGTTATGACTTATTATTATATCAAGGCACTGCACATTATTTTTATCGTCACCTGGTTTGCGGGATTGTTTTATTTACCGCGGCTGTTCATCTATAACCGCGAAGCACAGGATAAGCCGGAAGCAGAGCGGAAGATATTACAGGCACAGTTTACTATTATGATCAAACGGCTATGGTATGGTATCACCTGGCCATCCGCTGTGCTCACCCTGATCTTTGGAAGCACAACCTGGTATATCATGCATAGTTTGCCCAAATGGTTGATGATAAAGCTCTTTTTTGTAGTGGCTTTGTATGCCTACCATTTCACCCTGCAAATCATGACTTCTCAACAGGTGAAAGGCATTTTTAAATACAGTTCTCAACAATTGCGCATTTGGAACGAAGTGGCCACTATTATTCTTGTTGCTGTAGTGATGCTGGCCGTGGTGAAAGATTCCCTGAGTTTTGTATGGGCCATCATTGGGTTTGTACTGCTGATCATCCTGCTCATGAGTGCCATCAAAGTGTACAAGCTCCTTCGCGAAAAGAAGTGACCTCAGGAGTATTAAGTTATAAGTCGTAAGTTTTAAGGTGTTTGATATTGCCAGAATGTTCCTGACGAGGGAGATGTTTGGCGGGCACAGGAATATTTCGTCGCCTGTGCTACTATTTCTAATGTTTGATCAAAGAGAAACATCTGTAACCCACCTGAATGTTTAATGACGAATGAAAGGCAAAGCAAAAGGACTTACTACTTAAAACTTATAACTTACAACTTCACCTGCTAAAAAGCCTCCCAAACAGGAAGGCTTTTTTAATAATGTGGTTCCGGTATAACAACCTTAGCCAGGTCAATCGGCGGAATTGGATGGTGTTTTTTTCGTGTACTCAGGATTTTTCAACAGTTGAATCGGACCTTAAAAACGGGCTTGTCGGCAATCGGATTTTAAAAAAGGAAGGGGAGTAGGAATACTCCCCTTTTAACCCCTAAACCCTAAACCGTAGAAAAAATTATAAATACGTTTATTACTTCCTAATGTATTTCAACCAAGCGCCTGATCGTTGTTTTACGAGATCCAAATAGTATAAACAACAGGTTGATTTTCAAACCCTCATCTCGCTCTTCTTTCTTCGCTACAACTTTCAGAAACTATGCCAAAGCCGAAAAATGTGGATAACTGAAACGGGGTATTTTCCGGCAAAACAACGGTATGTTTTCATCCTATCTCAGCAGGAACTGTGCTAAAAAATGTTAAAGCGACCAGCGTGAAATCGTTAAAATTCGCGGCCCCGGTGCCCGCTATTTTATCCTACCTTTGCGCACCGCTAAAATTGAGTCAATTACCCCTGGATTATGGCCAGATACAAAGAGTTTAAGGGCTTACACTTACCATCGATAGAGAAGGAGATTTTGTCGTCCTGGGACGATCAGGATGCGTTTAATAAAAGCATCACATTGCGTGAAGGGGCTAAGCCCTTCGTGTTTTATGAAGGCCCGCCCAGTGCCAACGGCATGCCGGGGATTCACCACGTCATCTCGCGCACGTTGAAAGACCTGGTTTGCCGCTACAAAACCATGAAGGGTTTCCAGGTGAAAAGAAAGGGAGGATGGGACACGCACGGATTGCCCATTGAGCTGGGTGTAGAAAAGGAACTCGGCATTACAAAAGAAGATATCGGTAAAAAAATATCGGTAGAAGAATACAACCAGAAATGCCGGGAAGCAGTACTGCGCTATAAAGACAAATGGGATGATATCACCCGTAAAATGGGTTATTGGGTAGATCTCAAAAACCCCTATGTCACTTTTACCAATGATTATATTGAAAGTCTTTGGTGGCTCTTGAGTGAACTGTATAAAAAAGGACTGCTCTACCAAAGTGTGAGCATACAACCCTATTCACCAGCTGCAGGTACTGGTTTAAGTTCGCACGAGCTGAACCAGCCCGGCACCTATAAGATGGTGAAGGATACGAGTGCGGTGGCGATGTTCAAATTGAAAAGTCAAAATGCAAAAGGTAAAAGCTTTGGAGAAGACCTTCTTGCAGCTGCTGCAAAGTCCTGGAATAATAACAATGCGGAGGTGTTCTTCCTTGCCTGGACGACCACTCCCTGGACGCTTCCGTCCAATCTTGGTTTGACGGTTGGAAGCAATATTGATTATGTCCTTGTAAAAACATTCAATCCCTATACCCACCAGCCAACAAATGTGATTCTCGCCAAAGCATTGCTGGGAAAATATTTCAAAGCAGAAGGAGAGAACGGCGATTTCGGTGCGTTCAAAGCAGGCGATAAAACTATTCCCTGGACCATACTCAACGAATTCAAAGGCTCTGCCATTGCGGGCTTACACTATGATCAACTCCTCCCATTCGCTGCAAATTCGATGGAGGCCATCAAAGAAATCACACCGGATGCTGATCCATTTAAAATCATCGAGGGCGATTTTGTAACCACAGAAGATGGTACCGGTATCGTTCACACAGCACCGGCTTTTGGCGCAGATGACTATCGCGTGGGTAAGAAATACAATATTGGTATCCTCACGCTGGTAGATCGCCAGGGAAAATTTGTAGACGGACTTGGTGAGTTCAGCGGCCGTTATGTAAAAAATTATAAAGACGAGAAAGACTATGTGGATGTGAACGTCGACATCAGCGTTCACCTGAAAAAAGAAGGGCGGGCTTTCAAAGTAGAAAAGTACGAACACAATTATCCGCATTGCTGGCGGACGGATAAACCCGTTTTGTATTATCCGCTGGACGCCTGGTTTATCAGGACAACGGCTGTTAAGGACCGGATGGTAGAACTCAACAAGACCATCAACTGGAAACCCAAATCTACCGGTGAAGGTCGCTTTGGCAACTGGCTGGAGAATATGGTGGACTGGAACCTCAGTCGGAGCCGGTATTGGGGAACACCACTTCCGATATGGCAAACAGCCGATGGCAAACAACGCAAATGCATTGGCAGTGTTGCAGAACTGAATGCCGAAATCCGGAAAGCCAGTGCACAACTCGGCGGTGATACCAACAAGGATTATTTCCACGACGGTATCCTCGACTTGCACAAACCCTATGTAGACGAAATCGTATTGGTGAGCGATGATGGCCAGCCGATGAAGCGCGTCCCGGATCTGATCGATGTATGGTTCGACAGCGGTGCGATGCCCTACGCACAATGGCATTTCCCCTTCGAAAACAAAGAAACCTTTGAGCAAAACTTCCCGGCCGACTTTATCGCTGAAGGCGTTGACCAAACCCGTGGATGGTTTTATACACTTCATGCACTGGGCGTGATGCTGTTCGACAGCGTGGCGTATAAAACATGTGTCTCAAACGGACTGGTGCTCGACAAGAACGGCAATAAAATGAGCAAGCGCCTGGGTAATGTGGTGGATCCGTTTGCCACCATCGAGCAGTTCGGGGCCGACAGCACCCGCTGGTACCTGATCACCAATGCGTCTCCCTGGGACAACCTCAAATTTGATATGGATGGCATCAAAGAAATTCAGCGCAAGTTCTTTGGTACCTTATATAATACTTACCAGTTCTTCGTACTCTATGCCAACGTGGATGGATTTGCCTTCAAAGAAGCCTATATTCCGCTGGAGCAAAGACCAGAAATCGACCGATGGATATTGTCTTCACTGAACACCCTGGTCGAAAAAGCCACAGCGCATTTCGATGATTACGAACCCACCGCAGCTGGTCGGTTGATCGAAGACTTTGTTGATGAGCACCTCAGCAACTGGTATGTAAGGCTTTGCCGGCGCCGTTTCTGGAAGGGCGAATACGGACAAGACAAGATTGCAGCCTATCAGACCCTGTACGAATGCCTGGAGACTGTTGTTCGGCTGATGGCCCCGGTATCACCTTTCTTTAGTGATGCCCTGTTCCGCCAGCTCAATGAAGTGACGGGCCGGTTCTCGACGGGGTCGGTTCACCATACTGATTACCCGGTGGCCAATGTTGCATGTATCGATCCCCTGCTGGAAGAACGCATGCAAATGGCACAGGACGCCTCATCGCTGGTACTGTCTCTCCGGAAAAAAACAAATATCAAAGTACGGCAGCCACTTCAGAAAGTGCTGATCCCGGTAACGGGTCCATCCATGAAGGAACAATTCCTGCGCATCGAAGACCTGGTGAAATCGGAGGTGAATGTGCGGGAGATCGACTACCTGGAAGGGGATAATGACTTTATTCATAAGAAGATAAAGCCAAACTACATCGCCCTTGGCAAGCGGCTCGGGCCAAAGATGAAAGCAGTGGCGGCAGCCCTGGCGCAGTTTACGCAGGCCGATATTAACAAACTTGAAAAAGAAGGTTCCTGCTCATTGCTGATTGAAAACGAACCCGTAATATTGAACACCGCAGATACGGATATTACCAGCGAGGACATTCCTGGCTGGATGGTAGCCAACAAGGGTAGTTTGACCGTTGCCCTGGACGTAACCGTCACCCCCGAACTGGTGGAAGAAGGAAATGCCCGCGAAATTGTAAACCGGATCCAGAAAATACGGAAAGACAATGGCTACGAGCTAACCGACCGGATACAGGTGCAGCTGACAACGCATCCCGATCTGGTCGATTCTGTCAATAGGTATAATAACTATATTTGCGCCGA
>JAGWTK010000153.1 GCA_028876035.1 Bacteroidota bacterium | reverse complement strand
GCCAAACACATATCGGCTATACCTATTGGCAGCAACCCGAAAAGCAGAAACTACCCTCGTTGCAATACCTGCCCGGGGGGAGTGATAGTAATAGTACTACAATTATTCCTGCGTCCACTTCCAGCTTAGGAAACCGGTTTGCAGCCATCGAAGCAGATAAGTACAAGAAACTATCCAACCACAGTGGTTTATTTTGGAAACGCATACCAGATATTGGGCGTACCGGCGCGGGGATGACCCTGTTTCCTGTAACCGGACCAAAATGCAATGATGTTCAAAACGCCCCGGAATTGAGTTACCAATTCCGTATGCCGGCTACCAGCGACATAACGCTCTATGCCTACTTCTCTCCAACATTAAACTTGTACCACAACGAGGGTATGCAGTATGCGGTATCGATCGATGCGGAAGAACCCCAAATCATTACCGTAAATAAAGACGATGCCAGGCCGGCAATTTGGGGCAAATGGGTTGCAAACAACATCATTGTTACAAGTTCGAAACATCCTACGCTCGCGCCAGGTGAACATACCATTCATTTTAAACTGCTTCAACCGGCGCTGGTGCTTCAGAGACTGGTGGTGGATGGAGGAGATTTGAAAGAGAGTTACCTTGGACCGCCTTCCACCCATTAACTAAAATACGTTCAAAACAGAGCTTATGCCATACCAACAACCCAAACATGTAGGTTTTCTTGCAGTAGCTGCCATCCTGCTGATGGTTTCCTGCAACAATGCAACAGAGAGCACAAAGATTGCCCCCGCAGCCGATTCTGCTGCTGCTGTAAAAAAAGAATCCCGGAAAGTTCCTATATCGCAACCCCTGGTCAGCAATATTTATACGGCTGACCCATCAGCGCATGTATTTAACGGTAAAATCTATATTTATCCATCGCACGATACCGCAACAGGCACACCCGAAAACGATAATGGTGATCATTTCAATATGATGGATTACCACGTTTTGTCAATGGACAGTGTGGGCGGTGCGGTTACCGATCATGGAGTGGCCCTTCACATTAAGGGCATACCCTGGGCAGGCAGACAGCTTTGGGCACCAGATGCAGCCTTCGCCAACAATACTTATTACCTGTACTTTCCCGTGAAAGACAAAAAAGATGTTTTTCATATTGGTGTTGCCACCAGTAAAAACCCGGCGGGCCCGTTCACCGCGGAGAAGGCGCCTATCAAAGGCAGTTACAGCATCGACCCCTGTGTGTTCAAAGATGATGTTGGAAAGTTTTATATGTATTTCGGGGGTATTTGGGGCGGACAATTACAACGCTGGAATAACAACGTGTATGATTCAGCCGCGAAACTCCGGCAGCCCGGAGAGCCAGCCATCCTGCCAAGAGTAGCGCTGATGAATGCAGATATGAAATCGTATAATGGCCCGGTGAAAGAAATTCAGCTCCTGGGAAAAGACGGAAAGCCGTTTACTGAGAAAGACAACGACAAGCGATTCTTCGAGGCAGCCTGGATGCACAAATACAATGGCAAATACTACTTCTCTTATTCAACCGGCGATACCCATTTTATTTGCTATGCAACGGGTGATAGTCCGTATGGACCGTTTACCTACCAGGGCGTGGTCCTGCAACCGGTGGACGGCTGGACGAATCATCATTCCATTGTTGAAGTGGGTGGTAAATGGTACATCTTCTACCATGACGTACAACTATCCGGCAAAACACACCTTCGGAATGTGAAAGTGGCGCCGCTCCAATACAACGCCGATGGAAGCATTCAAACGATCGACGCTTACCGCCATGAATAAATTCTTGTTGCGCTATTGCTGTTGCCTTGTACTGCTGATACCCGCGATCGCGAAAGGCCAGTTTCGGCTGCCTGCTATTATCCGCGACAGTATGGTGCTGCAGCGCAACAAACCGATTAAACTTTGGGGATGGGCAACACCCGGACAAAAAGTGGTCATTGTCTTCAGGGGAAACAAAACCGTCGCCAAAACCGCGTCCAATGGCCGCTGGACAGCCGCACTGCCAGCCAGGGAAGCAGGCGGTCCTTATGAAATGCAATTCATTGCAGGAGCCAAAAAGCAAACGTTGCGCAATATTTTGCTCGGCGATGTATGGCTCTGTTCAGGCCAGTCGAATATGGTGCACCAAATGGAATTGCACCAAATCCGCTATGACGAAGACGTGAAAACAGCGCATTACCCGGAAATCAGGCAATTCTGGATTCCACAAGCTTCTGTCCTGACCGGACCTGCGGAAGATTTGATCGGCGGTAACTGGAAAGCAGCGAACCCCGAAGATGTGAAGAAGTTCAGCGCGGTGGCCTACTTTTTTGCAAGAAAAATCTACGAACGATACCATGTGCCAATCGGTATCATCAACGCCAGTGTAGGCGGTAGCCCGATCGAAGCCTGGATGAGCAAACAGGCATTGCAGGCTTTTCCTGATGCTGCTGCATTGCTGAAAGAGAATGAAGACACGGCAAAGGTTTTCCGGATTAACCGCGAAGCAGCGATCGCAAGACAGCAACAACCGGCCGTTCCCGATAACGGCATGAACGCAGCAGTTAAATGGTATGATCCTGTGTATACGCCGAAGGGATGGTCACCCATTACCGTTCCTGGTTTTTGGGAGGGACAGGGATTGGGAGAACTGGATGGAATTGTATGGTACAGACGCACATTTACCGTACCCGATAGCCTGGCGGGGAAGCCAGCAAGACTACTCCTGGGCCGCATTGTAGATGCAGACGCCGCTTACATCAATGGTCAGCTGGTGGGTACTACCGGTTACCAATACCCGCAGCGGCGGTATGCGGTTAAAGAAGGAGTGATAAAAGCAGGAGAGAACCTGCTCGTGGTGAAAATTACCAATACCGCAGGCAAAGGCGGGTTTGTGCCCGATAAACCATATTTCCTGCAATCAGGCAATACAAGTATCGATTTGAAAGGAACCTGGCAATACAAAGTAGGTGCTGCATTTCCGCCAGCAGCACCCATTCGCTCGATTGCATTGCAGAATCAGCCCGCAGCTTTGTACAACGGCATGCTTGCACCCATCGTTTTCTATGGTATTGCCGGCTTTTTATGGTACCAGGGTGAAAGCAATGCAGGCAATCCCTCTTCTTATGGTGCGCTGATGAAAGCGATGATTATGGAATGGAGGGCAGAAAGACAAGACAATAATCTTCCTTTTCTGTTTGCACAGCTACCAAATTTTGGAAACCGCAACTACCTTCCCGGTGAAAGCAACTGGGCCGAATTGCGGCAACAACAATGGCACACACTAACGGTGCCGCACACCGGCATGGCAGTTACAATCGATGCCGGTGAATGGAACGATATTCATCCGGATGACAAGAAAGATGTGGGCGATCGCCTCGCATTGTTAGCGATGAAACAGGCATATCACGATACAAGTATTGTTGCCAACGGCCCGGTGGTTGAAGCTGCATCTGCTGACGACGGAAAAATTGTGCTGGACTTCTCCACTGCTCTTACAACGAATGACGGCGAAGCACCCGCCTGTTTCGCTGTAGCCGGGGCGGACAAAAAATTCGAATGGGCAACGGGTGTTATCGAAGGAAAGCGCCTGATCCTGCATTGCAATAAGGTTTCCAAACCAGTATTTGTCCGGTATGCCTGGGCCGACAATCCCTACAACGCCAACCTGTTTTGCCCGGAAGGACTTCCCGCAACACCATTCGAAATAGCTTTGCCTTTTTCGAATCCGATACATTAACTCATAAATGTGCAAAGATGATTCACCGCAAATGTCTGCAAGCGCTGTTGATGTTGTTGTTGAGTACGCAATGGATGGTGGCCCAGGATAGTCCCTGGTACGGCAATAAAAAAGCAGCGGTGGTGCTTACCTATGATGATGCCATCGATCAACATCTCGACAATGCCCTTCCCGTGCTGGATTCACTGGGTTTCAAAGCCAGTTTTTATATCACTGCCTTTTCTCCCAGTATGCAGCAACGGATGAACGAATGGAAAGCGCTTCCCAAACGCGGCCATGAACTCGGCAATCACACGCTTTATCACCCGTGTATAGGCGGTGCGGGACGGGAGTGGGTGAGCCCGGACTACGATATGAGCAAGTACACACTGCGCCGGATGCTGGATGAGATCCGGATGACCAACCTCTTTCTGCAGGCATTGGATGGCAGGAAAGAACGAACTTTTGCATTTACCTGCGGCGATATGACCATTGCCGACAGCCCTTTTATTCAGCATCTTTCCAAAGATTTTATTGCTGCCCGCGCAGTCCGGGCCGCCATGCATCCAATCAACGAAGTGGATTTGTACAATGTCGATTGCTATGTGGTAAACGGACAAACCGCCGCCCAATTGATGGAATGGGTTGATAAGGCCATTGCAACGAAATCATTACTGGTGTTGCTGTTCCATGGAGTAGGTGGGGGCAACGCACTGAACATCGAAGCGGGAGAACACCGCCGGTTCCTTCAGTTGTTGAAAGAAAAGACCAAACAGGTATGGGTGTCACCATTAGCGGAAGTCGCAAAATATATAAAGCAATATCAGGACCATCAACATTAACGGGATGAAAAAAAATTATCTCTTCCTAACGCTGATTTCGTGCTTTCTCAACACCGTTTCCATGGCACAGTTTGGCCCGCTTTCTCATGCAGACAGTGTGCGCATCGACAGCCTGAACCGCCTCACAAGAGCCGATTACAACGATATGCTGCAACAACTGGGAATCACTTCGATCAGGCCAGGGCCCTCCGGCAATCTCCAGGCACCCAATGCAGCGAACAGCGATGAATCAAAAGCAACACCGTATACAAGTTTACCCGACCCGCTGCTGTTGAAAAGTGGCCGGCTGGTAAGAACCGCGGCAGAGTGGTGGTCGATGCGCCGGCCTGAAATAGTCGCCGCATTTGAAACCGAGGTATATGGCAAGTTGCCGGATCAGATCCCTGCTGTTGTCTGGTCGGTACTGCGGGTAGCCGATACCGTTATAGGCTCCCGGAAAGCTGTTTACCGCGAGCTTAGAGGACATGCCAGTAATGAATCCTGGCCCGGTATCAACGTGGATATCCAGGCAAATTTGTTATTGCCTGCAGATGCGGCGGATCCTGTTCCGGTGGTCATCGAATTCGGTTTTGTGTTTCCTGCAGGGTTTCGCATGCCTGCCGGGCCTGCCAATGCGAATCCGGGTAAGAGCTGGCAGGAACAGGTGTTGGAAAAAGGCTGGGCTGCTGCCGTCATTGTGCCGACCAGTTTCCAGGCCGATAGGGGTGCTGGTCTCACCGAGGGCATTATTGGCTTATGTAACCGGGGCAAGCGGAGAACGCCCGGTCAATGGGGCACCTTGCGTGCCTGGGCCTGGGGCGCAAGTCGTTTGATCGACTATTTCGAATCAGTTTCGTGGATAGATACCAAAAGGATCGCCATTGAAGGCCTTTCCCGCTATGGAAAGGCTGCAGTTGTTGCGATGGCTTTTGAACCCAGGATTGCCATAGGCTTTATCGGGTCATCAGGAGCTGGCGGTACTAAACTGCTCAGAAGAGTGTATGGAGAACAGGTGGAGAATCTTGCTTCTTCCGGCGAATACCATTGGTTTGCGGGCAATTTCATCAAATATGCGGGCCCCCTTTCCGCAAATGATTTGCCGGTGGACGCACACGAACTGCTTGCACTTTGCGCGCCGCGACCAGTGTTTATCAGTACCGGATCACCCAAAGTGGAAGGACATTGGGTGGATGCAAAGGGCATGTTTCTTGGCGGCGTGTATGCATCACCGGTATATGAGTTATTGGGTAAAAAAGGGTTGCCCACAAAAGAGATGCCTGCTGAAGAGCAGGAGCTGGCTGAGGGCGAGCTGGCATTCCGGCAACACAGTGGCGGACATACGACCGGTCCCAACTGGCCTTTCTTCCTGGCATTCGCCGGCAGGTATTTCAAATAAAACGGTTTACGGTGTATATCCGTTAGTTATTTCTTCCTGTTTCCGTCCAGCTGCCGTCGCCATTGCTAAGCAGGCTGAGCGAGCAATGCGCCTGGCTGCTGACAAAATCCGTTTTCAACAACAGGTCTTTACACTTTTTCACCTTAGTCCATGGCTGCTCAAACAAGAGCGTGATAACCGTACCCGCTGGAAAAGGCTGATGCCGGTTGATGCCCGTTACATTCAGACCTCTTTGTTGTACGATGAACAAATTTGCTTCCAACGGAAGGATCAATTCCTTGCTGCTTTCATCATAACGGAAGCTGCGGGAAACACCCATTGTTACGGTACCAGAAATCCGCCCGCCATTGCTATTCAACTGCTGCGGTTCGCGCAGTGGCGGATTCAATCCAAATGCAAAAGATGGTGCTGTAAATCCCACCAGGAGGCTGTCGTCGTTACTGCTGTTGTCGATATGGAGCGCAGGACGCTGAATCGTATTCCGGTTAACGATAACCTGCATGCCAAGTGTTTCCCATTGACCACTTCCCGAATGGGCAACAGAAGAAACCATTCCGCCTGCAAAATTATACGTGAGCTTTACGCTATTCGGTCTGTTCGTATGCACGAGTGCGCTGAAACCTGCATGGTCGTTGTTAGCCCGGGCAGAAGGCATCGGCGCAAATGCAGGGCCTGGAAATAATTGAAGTTTGGAATGCGGTGCAAGGTTTATCCACAACGTGTTTGCACCTGCAACAGGCCCTAGCGCATCTATCCTGAGCTTCGCCAAATCCTTATCCACCACCCAGCCTGCGGGCAATTGATGTTCGCTGGATTGTGTAAACCACGCGTTGATGAGTTCGTTCTTTCCCGACGCTTCTTCGCCTATAAAATTGGGTGCGCCAAAGCGAATGTGGTTATCGCCGAGATCCTGCACCCTTCCACCACTAAAAAAACCGCTGAGTTCCGAAGAATGCGTACCTGCTGCAAAATAAAGAACAGGCTTTTGTGGATCCTGCCGGGTCGCTTCAATGCGTATGTGCTCTCCTGTGATTGACCCTTTTCGAACCAACACATGGGCATGTCCGGATTCGTAGGGTTCAATGACGGTGCTATAAAAAATATTGTTATCGCCACCATCTACCAGCAAGCATATGTCAAATCCTCCGCCCGAGACAGCCCCATGAAAAAAACTATTGGAATTAACAAAACTTCCGGCACCCTCTTCCCAAATATGAATGCCTGTTTTCGCATGGCGAATACGAAGATCATAGAAACTACAATAGCCAAGTCCGCCATGTCGCAACGCGTGCAATGAAAGTGCCGTACCACGTGTAAACCCATACAGGTTTACGCGCGACAGTACCACCGATTCTACCAGGCTACTGTCGGCAATGATACTGATACCTGAACAAATATCGTCGCCTGACTCCAGGCTCATATCATACAGCGCGGCATTACTCCCTTCTATTGCGATGGCATTTTGCTTGCCCATGTAACGGAGAACGGTTCCACCTTCCGGGCGGATGAGTGTAGTGCTGCCGGCACCTGCACCGTGGATGGTAACCCCGGCTGGTATATGCAGCGTTTGGGAGAAGGGATATACACCTGCACACATGGCAATACAGTCGCCTCTTTTAGCTGCACTGTCAATGATGGTTTGCAGCCATTGCTCCCGTTTGCCTTCGTAGTCGTGCGGCGTAACAACTATTCTGCAACTGCCTTGTGAAAACGACACCATTCCGGTCAGAACGAAGCACAGCAGGCTCAGCAAAAATCTCATAGGCGTTGATTACGTAAAACTAACTAGCCGTTGTTCGAAACGGACAAACATACAACGTTGCTGGCAGTGAATATTGCATGACACAGTCCGGTACAACACTTCATTAACCAAATATTTCGTCAGATCGTCTAGCATATCGCGCCAATCTTCCATGCACAGCAATAGCGGTTGAGGTATTTTTGAATTATGTTCCAAAAGATCGTCTCCCGGCAGACGCTGCAAATCAGCTTGCTGTTCCTGGTAATCTCAGGTTTTTCATTTGGTATTGCCGCGCAAACACCTGAACAAATCGCGCCAGGCGTATGGCGTGTGCGATATGGTGAACAGGAAACCACCAGGCCCACTGATTTCAAAGAACCTGCCAACAGTGCCGCCATGGAGAAGATGCCACATGCAGGCACTGCACCTGCATTACTTTCACTATTGCATTATGTTCCGTTGCAAAGTGGCATCTCCGCCTCCTTACCCTTGTCGAATGCCGAAAGACTGTATGGGTTCGGGTTGCAGGTGAACAGTTTTCAGCAACGGGGGCTTCGTCGTGAGATCCGTGTCAACAGCCGCACAATTGGTAACATTGGATTCAGTCATGCACCCCTGCCTTTTTTTATCTCATCCAATGGTTATGGCATATTGGTGAACAGTTCGCGGTATGTTACCTTCTATGCCGGATCACAGCACCGGCTCAACAGGCCTGTTGCAGCATCGCCGAACGATGCGGCCAATGCTACAAAGGAATCGGATCTCTACAGCGGCAACAATGGAAAATCCGACCTGGTAGAGTGGCAGGTAAAAGGCGCCAAAGGCATTGAAATAATCTACTTCGAAGGGCCCTCGATAAAACAGGTAATGGAGCGTTACAACCTGTTTTCGGGTGGAGGCGCCATCCCGCCACTCTGGGCACTGGGTTTCAAATACAGGGCAAAGAATACTTTCGATGCGAAT
>JAGWTK010000152.1 GCA_028876035.1 Bacteroidota bacterium | reverse complement strand
AGCGGAATCAATACCAGCAAAGATGGCAGCAAAGCCGTTTTCACTGTCACCAGCATTGAGCCCGATGGCGACAACAAATGGGAATACAAATATGTCAACCAGCTTTGGTGGGTAATGACAGATGGTAATAGCAGCCCGCGCCAGCTGACCGCTGGTAAAGACGGCGCTTCGCAAGCCGCTTTCAGTCCGGATGGCAAACAAATCGCCTTTGTTCGCGCAGCCGATGGAAAACCCCAGGTATTTTTGATTTCGGTAGAAGGGGGCGAAGCAAAGCAATTGACCAAATTCAAATATGGTGCATCGGCGCCACACTGGAGCCCCGATGGAAAAGAGATCGTTTTCGCGGCTGGGCTCAGCTTAAAAGAGATGTTGAGCGATTCGCTTCTGAACCCCGGCAAAGCCATTCCCAACTGGCCCTTCGAAAAACCAGGGTTTGAAAAAAATGAACAATTCAAACCAACTACTGCCAAACCAAATCCCGACGGTACAATTGAAGAAGTGCGGGCCTATCTCGACAACAATGTAACGGATCGCAAGGCGAAAGTGCTCGACAAACTTAATTTCCAGGACGAGCTGGATGTATCTGCAGAACAGCGTTTCAACCATTTTTTTGTGGTGTCGGCACTTACCGGCAGCAACCCGGTACCTGTTACAAAGGGATACTATAGTTTCTCATCTGCTGCCTTCACGCCCGATGGCAAACAACTAATCATTACAGGGCGTATCGATTCGCTGCAGCAGCCCGATCGTGCACTGGAAAGCGATATCTACATTGTTAACAAAGACGGCAGCGGGTTAAGAAAACTCCTGGGTGAGAAAGGAAAAACATTCGGGGGCGCCGAGCTTTCACCCGACGGAAAATGGCTGGCCTTCCAGCAGGGCACTACCAGTTTTGTAAATGTGCCAACCCTTGGCATCATGCCTTTGAATGGTGCTGCATCAGACATTATTACGATTCCTTTTGACCGAAATAAAAATGGCTTTACCTGGAGCAATGACGGCAAGTATATTTATTTCACTGCCCAGAGCAACGGTGGCCAGCCAGTGTACCGGGCCGACATAAAAACGAAACAGGTAGAGGCGCTTTCTGATGTTAACAGCGGCATTGTATCGTTCGATCTCGCCGGCAATAAGATGGTTTTTGCAAAGACGGAACCCTCGGATCCCTATGAATTGTATATCGGTGATGCCTCCGCGAAAAACGCAAAACGCGTGAGCAGTTTCAATTCCGAATGGCTGCAAAAAAAGCAGTTGTCGATGCCCGAAAAGAAAACCTTCACCAATTCAATCGGCCAAACCGTCGAGTACTGGGTGATGAAACCGATCAATTATGAGGCGGGCAAGAAGTATCCCATCGTATTGAACATTCACGGCGGACCTTCTGCCATGTGGGGACCAGGCGAAACCAGTATGTGGCATGAGTTCCAGTTCTGGTGCAGCAAAGGGTATGGGGTGGTATACTGCAACCCCCGCGGCAGTGGTGGTTATGGCACCGAATTCCTGCGGGCCAATATCAATGACTGGGGTACTGGGCCAACCAGTGATGTGTTAACGGCATTGGACAAAGCCGTTGCAGAGGGCTGGGCAGATACTTCCAAAGAAGTGGTCACCGGTGGCTCCTATGCGGGTTACCTCGTTGCTTGGATTATTGCACACGACCATCGGTTCAAAGCCGCTTGTAGTCAGCGCGGCGTATATGACCTCGCTACATTCTTCGGCGAGGGCAATGCATGGCGACTGGTGCCGAATTATTTTGGCGGTTATCCCTGGGAACCGACAGCTAAAGCCAACCTGGAGCGTGAATCACCCATCAACTATGTGCAGAACATCACTACACCGTATATTATCTTTCATGGCGACAATGACCGCAGAACGGGGTTTGTACAAAGTGAAATGCTCTTTCGCAGCCTGAAAGTATTGGGCCGGCCCGTAGAATATGTTCGTCATCCGGGGGCCAGTCATGAAATCACCCGTAGCGGTAACAACAGGCAGCGGATAGACCAGATGCTGCGAACCTGGGAGTTTTTTGAACGGTACGTTAAGTAAAAATTCAAAATGTAAAAGTAAAAAGTCCACGGCGTCTCCCGACTTCGACGCAGGCACTCATTATCGGCCAGCCGATGGTTCTAATAGATTTTGAAGAGACCCACGTCTGCATTGAACTTGCGCTGAGAGGTTTTAACTTTTACATTTTTACTTTTCAATTTTGATTGACTTTTAAATTTTCTTTACATTTAAGATTCACAAACCAACCAAGCACATGAAAAAACAACTGCTTGTCATCGTTACCATGACCATTGTGGTGTTTTCGGCGGTAGCGTTTACCTCCCCGAAAGATGACGATAAGGGCTTTAAAAATCTGAAAGTATTACCTAAGGACATTGATCACGACAAACTCATCAAAGTAATGCGGGAATTCAACGATGCGCTGGGCGTGCGCTGCGATTTCTGCCACGCGCCGTCAAAAGATCCCAATGAGAAGCATCCCGACTTTGCGAGCGATGACAAGCCTGAGAAAAATATTGCGCGCAGCATGATGAAGATGACTTCAAAAATCAATAAGAAGTTTTTCGAACAAAAGCATGTGGTATTCGGGGAACCCGAAACAATGGAAATCAGCTGCGCTACCTGTCACCACGGTCAGCCGCATCCTGAAAAAATGCATGCCGGCGAACACCAGGGTCCGCCACCGGCTCCTAAGGAAGAGAAACATTAAAATATTTTAATTCAGTTGAACCGTCCAGCCTTTGGGTTGGCCGGTTTTTTTATGTCATGCCGGCACAGTTTTGCTATGCTTCTCCAAAAAGCATATGAAAAACATCGTTGCGATAGTTGTTACAGCATTGCTCTTATCATCCTGTGGTCCTGCCCGCGTGGTAAATGAACGGCCACCGGATGTTATTTACAACAGGCCGCCAGCGCCGGGACCTGGGTATGTTTGGATGAATGGCGACTGGTATTGGAGAGGAAGTTTGTATGAATGGCGACCAGGTCGATGGGTGCGAACAAGGCCGGGACGCAGGTGGTATGATGGTCATTGGCAACAGCGGGGAAGGGGATGGCGCTGGAACCGCGGATACTGGCGATAAAAAAGAAGAAGGGCCCGAGGGCCCTTCTTTGTATTGAACGCATAACGGTTTAATACGATGGCTGATTACCAGCGGTTGTTGCTGGAACCAGAGAAAGAACGTCTGCCACCACCATTGCTGTTAGAACGCTCTTCGCGTGGCTTAGCAACAGTAACAGTGATATTCCTTCCTTCTACCTGTGCACCATCCAGCTCTTGAATAGCTTTCTGGGCAGCAGCATCATCAGACATTTCCACGAAACCAAAACCACGGCTCTTGTTGGTGAATTTGTCTGTGATAACTTTAGCAGAAGTTACTTCTCCGTACTCTGCGAAAAACTCTCTTAAGTCTTCATCCTGTACGTTGAAGCTTAAATTTGAAACATAAATGTTCATGCTTAAAAAAATATTAAATGAAAAATATCTGAGCAAAAACAGCTGAAATAGACGAACCAGTAGCAGAAAAACGTAGCAGAAAGGACGTGCAATTACAAAAAGCTGACTAACTCAAATTAACCATGCAAAGATAGCTGCAAAAAACTTAGCAAGGCAATTATTTCTCAAAGATTTTGTTAACGGCCGTTTCCGCCGCAACCTGTTCTTTTTCCCTTCTTAGGAATACATACGCAATCACCGCACTGCCAAGCATTAACAAGCCTCCCAGTAAAAAAGGCGCCCCGGGCAAATGCAACGGATTTCCCGGCTTTGTGAAATAATAGAAGAGATTGGTCATTATCAGCGGACCAATAATAGACGTTAAACTCATCAGGCTGGTGAGTCCGCCCTGCAGTTCACCTTGTTCATTCCCCGGCACATGCGAAGAAATGATCGCTTGCAAAGCTGGTCCGGCAATCCCGCCAAGGCAATAGGGCACGAGGAAGGCAAACATCATCCAGCCCTGTGTTGCAAAGGCAAATAAAAACATACCTACGGCATACAAAGCCAATCCAACGTACACGCTTTTTTCATTGCCGAGCTTTGGATTTACAATGCGGATCAAACCACCTTGTACGGCAGCGATCAATACACCCACTACGCTCAGTGAAATACCCACCATTGCATTGGTCCAATTGAACCGGTAGATGGTAAAAAAACTCCAGTTGCTCTGCACGGCATGTCCGCCAATATATACCAGCACCAGCGCGATCACCAGTCCGCCAATAGCCGGGTATTTCTGCAGGTGCATAAGGGCACCCACGGGGTTGGCCCGCTTCCAGGAAAATGCACGCCTGTTTTCGAGGGGCAGTGATTCCGGCAGAATAAAATAACCATAGAGCCAGTTCAGCAGGGTAAGCACGGCAGCTGCATAAAATGGTGCACGAATGCCGAAGCCCGAAAGTAAACCGCCAATAGCCGGGCCGATGATAAACCCGAGACCAAATGCTGCGCCCAGCATGCCGAAGTTCTTCGCCCGTGTTTCCGAAGTACTGATATCTGCAATATAAGCCGAAGCGGTAGTGAAGCTCGCACCGGTGATACCCGAGATCGTACGTCCCACGAATAGCCAGCCATAAGTGGGTGCGAGTGCAACGAAAATATAATCTACCCCAAAGCCAAACAGTGAAAACAATAATACGGCGCGTCGTCCGTACCGGTCGCTCAGGTTGCCCAGCACCGGGGCAAACACAAATTGCATGGTGGCATACACTACAATGAGCCAGCCACCATCTTTGCTCGCTTCATTCACCGGAATGCCCTTAAGCTGGGCGATCAATGTTGGCATGACCGGAATAATCAATCCCCATCCTATGACATCTACCAGCACGGTGATGAAAATAAACCCCATAGCAGCAGTCCGCTTGTTGCTCATATCAAATAAATTCCTGCAAAGTAAATGTATTGGCGCTTTCCCGGCACGCCACTCGTAACAACGCAAAAAAAAGACCGGCCGCGCCGGTCTGTAGTTTTAGTCGAGGCGAAAGGAAATTTTACAAATCAACCCAAAAGTGGTGACCTGCCCGTCTTTGACATGAGCTTTGATGTCTTTCACGTACACCGAGTCGATGTTGCGGATCGTTTTGGACGCTTCAGCTACCGCATTGCGGATAGCATCATCAATGCTTTTGTCCGAGCTGGAGATGACTTCAATTACTTTTACAATTGGCATAACAATGTTTTTAAGGTGAAAAATGGGAGCGCAGGATCGTGTGGTTCCTAAATATACAAAAATTGATCCCGTAAAAAGGCCGGGAACGTTTACGTAAGCTTGACAAAACAGGTGAATGGATTTACCTAATTTTACGTTTCCGTTCCCGCCATTTAATATTGATATTATGAGTAATACATACCAGTTTGGCATGATTGGCCTGGGCGTTATGGGCCGGAACTTCTTGTTGAACATGGCCGACCATGGCTACAAGGTGATAGGATTTGATAAAGATGCTACCAAAACAGCCGCGTTGGAATCGTCGGCTACAGCGGGTACTACCGTAAAGGGCGTGGGAACACTAAAAGAAATGATCGAACTGCTGGAAACACCGCGCAAAATCATGATGCTGGTGCCTGCCGGGAAACCAGTCGATGATGTCATTGAAAGTTTATTGCCCCTTGTACAGGAAGGCGACATTATTATTGATGGCGGCAATTCGCATTTTACCGATACGCTGCGCCGCGTGAGTTATCTCCAGGAAAAAAAGCTGCATTTTACGGGTATGGGTGTTTCAGGCGGAGAAGAAGGCGCCCGCAAAGGACCGAGCATCATGCCCGGGGGCGATGCAGCAGCCTATCCACATATCAAACCCATGCTGGAAGCGGTGTCGGCTAAAGTAAACGGCGAGCCATGCGTTGCCTACATGGGCAAGGGTGCAGCGGGTCACTATGTAAAAATGGTGCATAACGGTATCGAATACGCGATTATGCAATTGCTGAGTGAAGTATATGATATCCTGCACCGTGGCGGTGGCCTGAGCAATGATGAACTGCACGAAGTATTCAAACAATGGAATGAAGGTGAATTGCAATCCTTCCTGGTAGAAATTACTGCAGACATTTTCACCCAGCCCGATGATAAAACCAGCAACCGCCTCGTAGACATGATCCTCGACAAAGCTGGCTCTAAGGGAACCGGCAAATGGACGTCCCAGGATGCACTGAACCTGCCGGTACCGATTCCTGTAATTGATATGGCCGTTGCCATGCGCACCATTTCCTCTTTCAAAGAAGAAAGAATGAGCGCGGCAGCCTTGTACCAACCGGTTGCAAAGGCAATTGGCACTAAAAAAGACCTGCTGATAAAACAAACCCACGACGCGCTGTACTTCGCAACGATCATGTGTTACGCGCAGGGACTGGCCATGCTGCACAGCGCCGCTACTGAACTTGACATGCAAATACCGCTCGAAGATGTCGTTAAGATCTGGCGCGGTGGTTGCATCATTCGCTCTGGCTTGCTCGAAACTTTCTATAAAGCTTACCGGAAAAACAAAACCCTGCCAAACATTCTGCTGGATAAAGGCGTGGCAAAGCTGGTAAAGAAGAAAGAAAGAAACCTGCGCGCATTGCTAAAGACAACCCTTCAAAGCAAGATACCCGCGGGCGGCCTCATGAGTTCGCTGGCTTACTTCGATGCTTATACCAGCGCCGTTATGCCGGTGAATCTTATCCAGGCACAACGCGACTATTTCGGCGCACATACCTACCAGCGCACCGATATTGACGGCGTTTTCCATACCAACTGGAACCATTGAGTGTATTGACCTGCTTTTGATTGTTTGATTTTTTATTTCAACTATTACCATGCAACAGCATAAACGACCACCTGCTTCCCTGTTATTTATTTTTGGCGGAAGCGGGGATCTCAATTACCGCAAACTCTCTCCCGCTCTTTTCAAGCTTTTTATAGATGGATGGATGCCTGAAAAATTTGGCATCGTTGGCATCGGGCGGACCGAGTACCCAGGCAACAGTTACCACGATCGCCTGCTGGATGGTATTACCCAATTCAGCCGCAGAAAGGGCGAACAGAACGGCGAATGGGCCGAGTTTTCAAAACATGTTTCTTACCTGCAGATGGATGCAGAATCAGAGGCGGAATACCAGAAAATCGCGGAGATCGTCAAACAAAAAGAAAAAGAGTTTGGTGAACATCCCAACGTAATCTTTTACATGTCGGTTGCACCCTGGCTGGTGCCCGATATCCTGAAAAAACTTGGTCCGCTGAATATCTGCGCCGATACCAAATGCACCCGTGTGGTAGTGGAGAAGCCGTTCGGGCACGATCTGAAAAGTGCGCAGGAGCTGAATGCATTGCTGGCAAGTATGTTCGATGAAGAACAGATCTACCGGATCGATCATTACCTCGGGAAAGAAACGGTGCAGAATATATTGGCGCTCCGTTTTGCCAATGCATTGTTTGAGCCCATCTGGAACAGGAATTATATTGAGCATGTTCAGATCACCGCTTCAGAAACCATCGGCATGGAAGGTCGGGGTGCCTATTATGAAACCTCTGGTGCCCTGCGCGATATGGTACAAAACCATATCCTGCAGCTGATGTGCATGATCGCCATGGAAGCTCCCGTTTCGTTTGATGCCAATGAGATTAGGAATAAAAAGGTAGATGTATTGCACGCGATCAGAAAAATCACCAATGAACAGGTGCACCAGTTTGCGGTAAGAGGCCAGTATGCATCGGGATGGATGAAGGGTGAAAAAGTGAGTGACTACCGGAGCGAAAAAAATGTGGCGCCTGAATCACCCAATGATACGTTTGCTGCCGTAAAATTTTATATCGATAACTGGCGCTGGCAGGATGTACCGTTTTACGTGCGCACGGGCAAACGCATGCACGAAAAAGCGACCACTATTAATATACAATTTCGCCCCGCACCGAGCTATGCGTTTCCACCGGAAGCGGCAGAAACCTGGAGGGCCAACCGCCTCACCATTAGTATTCAACCCGAGATGGATATCCGCCTGCGCTTCCAGGCAAAGCAGCCTGGCCAATCGCTCTCGCTCACCCCGGTAGACATGACCTTTAGTTATAAAGATGCCTATGAAGGCCAGGAACCGGAAGCGTATGAAACCCTGTTGCTGGATGTAATGGAAGGAAATGCTACTTTGTTCATGCGGGCCGACCAGGTTGAAGCTTCCTGGAAAGTCATCATGCCCATACTCGACACATGGAACAACCGACCGCCCGTAGACTTTCCCAATTATGCGCCTGATAGCTGGGGACCAGAAGATGCAGAAGCGCTGATTGCGAGAGACGGACACAATTGGATCACTCTTGCATCAAAATAAATTGATACACTAACATGGAATTGCACATCGCCGCTGATGCCAGTGCACTGAGTCGTGCTGCCGCCGACTGGATTACTACTTACATCGTAGAACGCTTATCGGAGCAGGATCGCTTTACGCTGGTATTATCCGGAGGGAGCACCCCGCAGCAATTGCACAAATTATTGGCGGCTTCCCCGTACAAAGAAAAAATCGACTGGAAAAAGCTTCATATTTTTTGGGGGGATGAACGCTATGTTCCCTTCACCGATAGCCGGAACAATGCAAAAATGGCTTATGATACCCTGCTGAACTTTGTAGATGTACCGGCGGAGCAAATCCATGTTATGCGCACCGATATCGGCCCGGAGGCATCGGCGGATGCATACGCTGCTCTTCTTAAA
>JAGWTK010000151.1 GCA_028876035.1 Bacteroidota bacterium | reverse complement strand
ACAAAAGCAAATTACCATCAACAACACTTCCACTCTCTTCCGCGGCTTACCCGCTAGCATACAGGTGGGGCTGTATCATTCATGGCAGATAGACGCCGATAGCCTGCCCGACTGTTTTGATAATACAGGCAGCACCATCAACGGTCAACTGATGGCGGTTCAGCACAAGGCATTTCCTTTTCACGGTGTTCAATTTCATCCTGAATCGTTTTTAACCTTGCAGGGCAAACAAATCATCCAAAATTTTCTCGACGCATAACATGCATACCGCCGCATTCATCGAACAAGTATCAGCCTATGCAGCCAACCAGGAGCCATTCTTCTTCATGATCGATTTTGAATGCCGGCAACCCATCGTAGTACCTTTGCAGGAAGCCGCCAATCAGGGAATTTTCTATGCTATTCGCGGAAAAACAAATGCATTTAATTTATCGTCCAACACCAAACCTGTACTACAGCATGCGGGGGTGGACCAACAACAATTCGAAAAACAGTTCCAGCAGGTACAGACAGAACTCCGCAATGGCAACAGCTATTTGTTGAACCTTACCGTAAAAACGCCGGTAGAAAGCAACGCAGGCTTGCCGGAAATATTTGCTGCGGCCAGCGCCCCCTACAAGCTCCTCTTTAAAAACCAGCTGGTCGTTTTCTCTCCGGAGTGTTTCATACAAATCAACGAAAACGAAGTATTCACTTTCCCGATGAAAGGCACTATTGATGCTACCATACCCGGCGCGGCAGACCTGCTCATGCGCAACAAGAAAGAAGAATGGGAACACAATACAGTCGTAGACCTCATGCGGAATGATCTTTCGATGATCGCAACAGGCATCAGGGTGGACCGCTACCGTTATCTGGAAAAAATAAAAACCGCGCGCGGCGAATTATTACAGACAAGCTCTGCCATCAGCGGCCGCCTGGCTGCTAATTGGCGGGGAAACCTGGGCCAATTGCTTATGCAACTTTTGCCGGCTGGTTCCATCAGCGGTGCACCCAAAAAAAAGACAACCCAGATCATCCAAAATACCGAAACCAGTGAAAGGGGTTATTACACCGGCATCTTTGGTATTTTTGACGGAACAACACTCGACAGTGCAGTTGCCATCCGCTTTATTGAAAATGATAACGGGCAGCTGTATTACCGAAGCGGGGCTGGCATCACAGCCGACAGCAAACTGGAAGAAGAGTACGCAGAATTAATCCAAAAGATTTATGTTCCCATTGTTTGAATCGGTTTGTATTGTAAACGGAAAAATACAACATGGGGCATGGCACCAGCGGCGATATGAAGCGGCCTGCAGGGCATTTTACCAGCAAGCTCCGGCTGCACCTCTATTCGAAGGCATTGCGATTCCTGAAGAATGTTATCGTGGAAAATACAAATTGAAAATTCAGTACAATAAAAGCCACCGTCGATGGCAGTTCGATCCCTACCTGGTCAAAAGAATCGGTTCGCTGCAAATGGTAACCGATGACAGCATCGATTACGCATTAAAATATACAAACCGCAGTCGCCTGGACGAACTCTTTCAACAGCGCGGTGACTGCGACGATGTGCTGATCGTAAAAAACGGGCGCATCACCGACAGTTCGCATTGCAATATCGTGCTGTTTGATGGTCGTTCGTGGTATACCCCCGATACTCCGTTGTTGCGCGGCACCGCAAGAGAGCGGCTGCTGCATGCAAAGCGGATCAAAGCAGCGCCTGTGATGATCGATAATATTCACCAATACAAAGGATTCAAGCTCATCAACGCGATGCGCGAATTGGACGAAGTACCAATGGAATCAATGGAAAACATCTTTCCTTTACAATAATATGGCAACCCTATGGCCGGAGTAACCAACACAGTAAAAATATTGCCTGATCAACTTTATCTTTCCAGCACATACCAGCTCACTTAAAACCTGGACTTAAACTTACCATTAAAATGCAGTCTATCCTCGGAGCAAACGGCCCTGTCGCCACTACACTGGCAAAAGAACTGGCGCTTCATTATACGACGGAAATCCGGCTTGTAAGCAGGCATCCCAAGAAAGTAAATCAGGGTGATGAAATCTTTGCTGCCGACTTGCTGGATGCCAATGCGACCCTAAAAGCAGTAGCGGGCTCGACTGTTTCCTATTTTACCGCAGGCCTGCCAATGGACGCAAGGCAGTGGAAGGCGCAGTTCCCGACGATGATGCGCAATGTAATCCGGGCTTGTCAACAGCATCAATGCAAATTGGTATTCTTTGATAACACCTATATGTATGCGAAGAATGCCGCGCCCCAAACGGAAGAAAGTCCGTTCGTAGTGACGGGCTCGAAGTCGGCCACGCGTGCGCAGATGGCGAATATGCTGTTAGACGAAATAAAGCAGGGTCGTATAGAGGCCATGATCTGCCGGGCGCCGGAATTTTATGGTCCCCGGGGCACCAAAAGCATTACGCATAGTCTAATCCTTCAAAATATAACGAAAAACCGGGCGCTGCGGGTCCCCATATCGGATCGAACCCTGCGTAGCCTCATTTGGGTTCCCGACGCCGCAAGGGCCATGGCGCTACTGGCAAATACCCCAGATGCCTACCAACAAACCAGGCACCTGCCCTGCGATGTCCAGCGGATGACCTACCAGCAACTGATAGCGCTTGCTTCCGAAATAGTACGCAAACCCCTTCCCTATTCAGTCGTCAAACGCTGGCAATTCTGGCTCATGGGTTTGTACAAACCGGCAGTGCGCGAACTTGCTGAGCTCCTGCCCCGCTATCGCTATGATAATATATTTGTATCGGACAAGTTTAAACAGCGATTCCCGTCTTTTACGATTACCACATACAAAGAGGGAATCGAGCGGGTGTTGGGAGACGGGCACTAAGTCATGAGTGCTGGCTATTGGCCGTTAGCAATTTGCCTTTAAAGACTGAAGGCTTCTTACCAAAAGATGTCCCCTTGCCCTTTAACTGATTCGGGTACGCTTTAGTCCTACTACCTACATCTTATCAATTACCTGCCCCCACTTTAATCTATTACGCTTTGCTCTTTCAATCAGAGTGTCGATATTTAGGTTGTCAAACCTATATCCGTTCGCAACCGTGGAACAAACCCTGCCATGAAACCTTATCTATTTAAGATCCTGTCTGTACTCCTCCTGCTTGGCATCGGAAGTCAAGGAATGAGTCAGTACATCACTACCATCATCGGCAATGGCCAAAGCGCTTGCGACCAGAGCGATGCACCGCCGCTGTGCATTCCCATTAGCAACCCGCAAAGTGTTTGCGTCGCGCCGAACGATGACATTTATTTTACTTTCGGCAATGCCATCAAGAAGCTTTCAAAAAAGACAGGAATCGTCACACGTATAGCCGGCACCGATAGTTACGGTAGTTCAGGCGATGGTGGTCAGGCCCTCAACGCCTTGTTCCAGGTTACCAAATCGGTTAGGACCGATAAGCAGGGAAATATTTACGTAGCAGAATCCAGTGGGCATCGCGTGCGAAGGATTGATATTGCAACCGGCATTATCACTACCATTGCGGGTACCGGCAACCCCGGGTTTAGCGGAGATGGTGGACCAGCCACTAAGGCGAACATTGACACGCCGAATGATTTGGCAATCGATGATAATGGAAATATTTACATCGCCGACTATAAAAACAACCGCATCAGGAAAGTGAATTTAGCAACGGGCACGATATCCACTATTGCAGGTACCGGTGCACCCAGTAACGGCGGTGATGGCGGGCCAGCAACAGCAGCTCGTATCCCTTATCCGAAAAGCATCTGTCTCGACACAAAGGGTAACCTATACATTGCAGAAAGCTATGCCGGCGTATCCTGTCGTATTCGTAAAATGAATCTCTCCACCGGAGTTATCAATACCGTTGCCGGCGGAAATGCATATGCATACAGTGGCGATGGTGGCCCCGCTGTTAATGCGAGCCTATTTGACCCAACAGCCGTTTTGACTGATGCTATGGGCAATATCTACATCTCGGAATACGATTCAAGGGTGCGAAAAGTGGAAATCGCCACGGGCGAGATTACTACGGTAGCGGGCGTTGGTCTAGATAATTTCCTCGGAGACTACGGGTTGGCGGTAAATGCCTTTTTGAATGCTCCGGCCGGACTTGCGTTCGATCCAAACGGTGATCTGCTAATTTGCGATAACAAGAATAACCGGATAAGAAAACTGCTCACACACGCCAGTAATCCCCCCGGAACTGGTCCGGTCACGTTTCTAAGTGCATCCAGCAAGGCCGTTTGTAACACAGGCTCCATAACATTCACTGCCACCACAGTAGATCCGGTCTATGGCATTTCCTACCAGTGGAAGAAAAACGGAACGATCGTTGGGAACGATAGTATGCAGTGGACAGGCAACAACATACATCCCGGCGATATCATAAGCTGCCTGAGTACTTATCCGATCTGCAACGGCGTTTATTCGGTTCAACTGTCAAGCATGACAGTTACGGGAATCAATTCACAACCGCTGTCCGTATCGATCTCCGCCGATAGAACGCAAATTTGTAAAAACGAAGCAGTCAATTTCACGGCTACCCCGCTATTTGTGGTACCCAACCTGGTGTACCAGTGGAAAGTGAACAATATAAATACCGGAGATAATAGTCCACGCTACAGCAACTCATCATTGACAAACGGAGATATTGTTAGCTGTGAAATATCCGCCCCATCTTATATGCCCTGCACTCCAGGAGGTATTGCCAATTCCAATGCCATCAGCGTTAGTGTGAGTAATGCTCCGCAACCCGTTTTAACAATCACCGCTTCAGACACTCTTTTTTGCGCAGGTGCTACGATTAGCTTCCAGGCCAGCCTTGAAAATGCCGGGCCTTCCCCACTATTTAAATGGAAAATAAATGGATCCTATACTGGATCTGAAACTAGTGTCTTTACAAGTAAGAATTTTGCTAACAACGATCGGGTACAATGCGAAGTCAGTTTTACCTCAGGATGTACCACCCCTATACTATCTGACCCCATAAAACTATCGGTAGAAAATCCGCCAATTATTTCAATCACTCCAGCTGATACCATTGTTAAACCTGGCAGCCAGGTGAGGTTGCAAGCAGGGATCAGCGGTGGGTATGCAAGTTATACCTGGACGCCGGCGAACGCCTTGTTAAACACCAATACGCTTACGCCCCTCAGCATTCCGATTAATACGAATACGACATATACACTTACAGCAGTGACAGCAGCCAATTGCAGCAGCATAGCAACTGCTACTATTAAAATTGGGCAAAAGATAGCCATGCCCACTGCATTTAGTCCGAACGCGGATGGCAAGAACGACCTGTTCCGCATTCCACCAAATACAAATTTTCAACTGACAAGTTTTAGCATCTTTAACAACTGGGGAGAAAGAATCTTTTTCACCAACAATGCGAATGTTGGCTGGGATGGAAGATGGAACGATGTACCGCAAAAGGCTGGCAGCTATGTGTATTTGATCAGCGGTCGCGACGAAAGCGGGCCCGTGCAGTTAAAAGGCACTTTAATCCTAATTCGTTAAACGCCCGGTTTGGAAAGATTCAATCGTATCAGCAGAATAGCATCACTCCTGGTAGTGTGCCTGATACCCGGCTTTCTTATCTACGACGAAATCCAGTACGAGCTCTTGTTTACCGACAGTTTCTTTCATACACTGATTGATTGGTCTACTTCCCCTTTTTCTGGCCACTTTCTATAACAGGTCTAATTGACATTGTTGTAACCTGGGGTGGATTGACACTTGATGTATTTTTCTACGCTGCGTTGGTCGATTGGCTCTACCAGTGGATAATACTAAGAGGAAAGAGAACCGAAGAAACGGAACCCACAGAAATGCTTCAACGCTTTGCGCGGAAAAGAAGCCGCCAGTATTTAACCAATTTATTTTAAACTTGTCCAATAATTGACAGCAGCATCAATACATCTGAGCCAATGAGTCATATCTATCTTAAAAAAAATTGGGACGAAACAACCGGTGAACCATTGACGGACGAATGGGGCTATTCTACTTATTATTTTGAAGTGAATGAGGAATACGAGGTTCTGCGGCAGGTGCAGGTATTTGCCAACAACAAGCGGCTCAAGTATGATTATAGCTACCCTGGCGATACCTTAGGTAGTTTGGCCGACCAGCCATTGCAGATCGACGAATTTGAGGACTGTCAAATCAGCCAGGACCTGTTCGAATCCGTGTGGAATAAAAAATCGGAGAATACTTATTCAACCGGGTAAAATATTGTCAGGATTCCGCACCGGCTATGAATCGCCTCTCTGTCAAAAACATAAAAAAGAATTACCGATTCATCTTACCATGAAGCAATCAGCAATATTCTTGATCATTTTTTTTTCAACCCTGCTCACAGGCTGTAAAACCTATTCCTATTTCAACAGCCCAAACGATCTGATCAATAAAAACGTAGAAATAGCAATGGTGGATGGCCGAATCTTTACTGGTGCTTTATCGGTGCAGTTTGAAACAGGTCAGTCGCACAGCGAATTCCTGAAACTGGTCACCCCAGATAAAGAGGAACTGAAAATTCCCACCCGCGATATTCTGTACTATAAACTCGACAATGCCTTTTATTATCCCAAAGCGCTTGACCTTAGCGCCTTTGAAATTCCTTACCGCGACCCATTGTACACGCCGAACGTAAGCAATCTCCTTTTTGTAAAACGGGTCACCGATTCAACAGACCGCCTGCAATTGTTCCAGCTCTTCAAGTCAAGAACCAATACATCAGACGGCAACGATCAATACGACTATTTTCTATCATTCCCCGGTGAAAACCGCTTCACTGCCTGGAGTATTCGCGGGAATAAAGTATTTCCCGATTTTGAATACAAAATGAGTGAATTGCTACAGGACTGCCCGGCGCTTGCTATGAAGATTAAACAAAAGCAAGACGGCTATTTTGTAAAACAACTTTCGTTGGATGGGAAGAAATTGCAGGTCATTAAGCGCATCGTGGCGGAATACAATGCATGTACAGCAAAACCCTGAGCAGCGAAGTCAAGGGCCTTTTCTCACAGCCATTTCTTAGCACCGATAAAACACGTTTTTCTTACATGTCACAGATAGACCAATACAACTGTATTGGCTGATCGCAGGGTATTTTCACCCTAAGCCGCCCCAACAATTTCTGAACCATTCCCGCGTTTAACATGGGCAGACAGATCTGCGTCTCCCTAAAAGCCAACCTAAAAAACCACCCTGCCGCCCCCCGTTTTAGAACGCCAATACCGCTGAAGCCATTACCAGTCACGTATCCACATTGTTGCAGCAGGTAGGATCGACCTTGCTCTATCAGCACAGGTCAGAAGTCTTATTCAGTTCATGTTGAATTCATTATGGATGTACTTGTCTCGCCCGGGAGGAATACGCCTGTGACTGAGAATGGCGAAGCCGTGGAATTTTTAGCAACGAATGCGAATGCAGGTGTTGTAGTCCAGAAAGGTAGAACGCGAATTATTTATACCTTCGGCTTAGCACGTGCATAGAACAGCAATCAGAGCTGCAATTTTCCACATGAAGCCACTCGTATTCACACTTATAGTAGCTTTTTTTTCAAAGCATCTCATCGCACAAGACGATAACTGGGACGTTTACCTCGCGCAATACGAAAAAGGCGCCGGTTCCACAGTCCTGAAAATGGGCCTCAAAGCAAGCGCCCCAAAAAAAGACTATCCCTACCTGTTGGTTGTAACGGTGCCTTTCAAAGAATGTAAAGACGGGTTCCCACTGGATTCGCAGCTGACCGAATTGTACCGAATCTCAGACAGTCTTGAACTAACCATCACGAATACACAGCAAAATATATTTGCAGGCACTTTCACCTACCAATGCGAACGCGAACATTATTTCTACCTGCATGATACCAGCCGTGTGCGGAAGGCCCTTACAAAGATGTGCAGGGAACAGTTTGCAGCATTTCCGGTTCGCATCAGGATAAAGCCCGACCCGTCCTGGGACAATTATCTTCACTTCCTCTATCCAAACGAAGAAACCCGGGACTACATGGCAGATACCAAGGTTGTGATGTCGCTTGGCAATGCCGGCGATAAACTCGAAAAAGCGAGGAAGGTGGACCATTGGTTGTATTTTTCAACTGAAGCCGATCGAACCTGCTTTACCAACTACCTCAGCGGAAAGGGGTTCAAAATCGAATCAACCGAAAAGGTCAACAAGAATAACAAACCCTATTCCTTGCAAATCTCGCGGACAGATAAAGTTGATATTGACAATATTCACCCCATCACCCGGGAAATGCGCAAACATGCCAGGCTTTGCAATGGCGAGTATGATGGTTGGGAGACGTTGGTGATTACGGATTAGTTCCCGCGCCTGTTCCTACTGAGAATAATTCATTCACTTATTCAATCAACCACATGTTAGCACCTTCCCGAATAATACTGTTTACGCTGCTAGCTGGGTCTGCATCAGTACTTCATGGCCAGGAAACAGCAAAAACGAACTACCGGTTCAAGTCGGAAATTACCAAAGCACTCGAAGCCGACACATCTGAATTTCGATTCCAGACAGCAGCAACCGCATTTTCATTTTCCGGACAATACAAGCTTGCACTGCAATATGCCGATAAGGATCCGGGTGAAGTATCTACTATCAGCAAATCATTGGAACAGGAATTTATGAGCCGGTACAAGCCAGTGGATGCACGGCAGTTTATTCTCGAAAAGGCGAAACAATCGAAGGTGCTTATCATCAACGAAGCACACTACAAT
>JAGWTK010000711.1 GCA_028876035.1 Bacteroidota bacterium | reverse complement strand
TGGCAAACCCCGATGTGGCACACACCCCGGACTACTATTGGTCGAATGCCTGGTATGCATACAGTACCAACCCTACTGATATGCAGGCCGAACTCACCGTTCGCCAAAGGTTGAACGGACTGATCGACTATATCACCCGGCTCGAAGAATACCAATTGTGCTAATGCTGCAACAAACTAAGTTTATAGAACCGTAAACATGAAACGAAGCGATTTTCTCCGACTTACATCTGCTCTTCCCCTGCCCTTCCTGCTGAATGGATTGCCTGTACATGCTACTGGCACCAATCCCCTGCTGGAGTTACTTCGGGAACAAGCGCTGGACAATGGCAAAGTGCTGGTGCTGATCCAAATGAACGGTGGAAACGATGGATTAAATACCATTATCCCGATCGACCAATACAGTGCGCTTGCCAACGCGAGAAGCAATGTGCTCATCCCCGAAAACAAAGTACTTCGTTTAAGCAGCCTTCCGCAAACTGGTTTCCATCCGGCTATGACCGAACTGCAAAACCTGTTCAACAACGGGCAAATGAATATCGTGCAGGGAACGGGTTATGAGAATCCGAACTTCTCTCATTTCAGGGCGGCCGATATCTGGCTTACTGGCTCTGCTTCCCAGGAAGTGCTTTCCACCGGTTGGTTGGGCCGTGCACAACAGGTATCCTTTCCCGGCTACCCCGATGGCTATCCTTCTGCGGCCATGCCCGATCCGCTGGCGATTCAAATCGGTTTGCAGGCTTCCATCGTTACCCAATGCAATACGCTCAATACAGCGTTTACGGTGTCTGACCCCAATTCATTTTACCAGCTTGTGCAGGGAGTGGTTGATCCCGCCCCGAACAACGCATACGGACACGAACTCACATTTCTACGATTAATCAAACAACAAACCAACGATTATACCGCCGCCATCACCCAAGCCTATAACAATGCTGCTAATATCGCTGGCTATCCCTCCGGTAACGCTTTGGCAGACCAGTTAAAAATTGTTGCAAGACTGATCAAGGGTGGCCTGAAAACACCGGTGTACGTGGTGAACCACCCAGACACTTTTGACACGCATGCCAACCAAACAGACGGAGCCGACACAACCCTTGGCGCACATGCGCGCTTACTAACGATCTTATCTCAGGCAGTGGGTGCATTTCAACAGGACATGAATGCGATGGGCATACAGGATCGGGTGGCGGCCATGACCTTCACCGAATTTGGCAGAAGAGTAAAATCAAATGACAGCCAGGGCACCGATCACGGTACCAGTACCCCTGTATTGTTCTTTGGTGCAGGCGTTAATCCAATCATGATTGGTTCCAACCCGGTACTGCCCGCCAATGCTACTTCCAACGACCAGGTGCCGATGCAATACGAATTCCGATCGGTATATTATTCGGTGCTGAAAGAATGGTTTGAAATGACCGATGCACAATTGCAGTCCGTGCTGCCCGGAAACTACAACCAGCTCCCTATTTTCAGGCAGGTGGCTTTGCCGGTAACGATACTTTCATTTGCCGGTAAATGGCAGGGAGATAAAGTTTTGCTGAACTGGTCGGTAGACCATGAATCAAATATCGACTATTATGAAGTGCAGCGTTCTTCCGATGGTGGACGATTTGACAAGCTGGGCACCGTATACGCAAATGGCGTCAGCAGCTTGTATACGTACCAGTTTACCGATAACCA
>JAGWTK010000150.1 GCA_028876035.1 Bacteroidota bacterium | reverse complement strand
CTCATGCAGATGATATTCGAAATCACGCACTACCTGGGTTGCTCTTTCTTTGTCACCACTCGTGAACATGATTGCATCAACAAATGGTCCCAACAGCCAACTCCATACGGTGCCCTGGTGATAAGCTGCATCGCGGTGATACATATCTCCTCCATACACTGGAACATATTGTGGATTTTGTTTGTCCACACTGCGCAATCCTACTGGTGTATATAAGTTGTATGTTACCGCGTCGAGTATTTTCCTGGCGCGATCCCCATCGATCAACGGGTAGGGCAGGCTGATGGCGAACAGTTGATTGGGTCGCATCTCTGCAACAGCCATTCCATTTTCATCAATGGCGTCATACAGGCAATCTGCCGTTTCCCACCAGAATAAGGATGCAAAACTGGATTTCACGTTGGCCGCCATCTTTTCGATGTCAACGGCTGCTTCGGGTTGCTTGCTCAGTAACAGCAGCTTTGCAAGTATTTTCAGCGCATTATACCAAAGCGCCTGTATTTCTACCGGCTTACCCATGCGGGGTGTAACCACCCAGTTTCCAATGCGGGCATCCATCCACGTTAGTTGTTGTCCAGCTTCGCCCGCATACAGCAAACCATCTCCGTCTACATGAATATTGTACCTCGTCCCCCGCAGGTGCCAGTCGATAATCTCGCGCAGCACGGGTAAGAGCTGGTTAATCACAAATTCTTTGTCGCCCGTTGCTTTCAGGTACTTGTCGATGGCAATGAAATACCAAAGGGTACCATCTACGTTATTGTACTCAGGTTCAGCGTCATTGTCCTGGAAACGGTTCGGCAACATGCCCATACTTAGGCTTTTTGCGAATGCCGACAGGATTTTCTTCGCATCATTGAAACGACCGGTCGCTAAGCAGAGGCCGGGCAGACTGATCATGGTATCCCTGCCCCAGTCGGTAAACCAATGATAACCGGCAATAACAGTTTTCAGGTCTTCGTCGCGCCGAACAATAAACTGGTCAGCAGCCAGTATTAGTTGTTTTGTTATTTTATTCTTTGTACCCACGGGTAAGAGGGTCATCCTTCTCTCTTCTTCTCCCCTGAACAGATGAAAGGCGTTCTTTTCACCTGGATCGTTCGTAGAAATAATAATGCCCAGTGAATCTCCAGGATGAAGCGCAACCTGGAACTTGCCGGGTGAAAACAAGTCTTCTTTGTATTCAAGACCGCGGTATTGTTCTATGCTGTAGTTGAAATGATAATACCAGTTGGGCGATGGTTCGAAGGAGGCACCCGGGATTTTGATAAAAATGTCCGGTGTGCCTTCATAACAACGTGTTTGAAAGATCTCATCCTCAAAACTGAACTGTTGATGAATGCTGTTGTTGGCATGTGTCAATTGGTGATAGTCACGTACAGCGAGTAAGGGTAATAATTCAAGTATTACTGGCGAAGGTGCATCCAGGATCTTGTACAACACGAGGGTTGTATTTTGTGCGTGTACCATCGCCACGGTTTTACTCAGTTGTACGCCACCTGCTTCGAAGGTCCATTGCGGGAACAGCTCGCGGGTAAATGCAGTGATCGACTGGTATCCCTCCGGATAAATGACATCTCCATAGTTGTTTGTGCCAAGTTCGAAGCGCTCGCCGTTTAATAGGATGGCTTCATCCAGTTTCGATACAAGTACCATGCGTTCTGTAGGAGGACTGGTTGCAGCTACCAGCAGGCCATGGTAACGGCGTGTATGGCTCCCCGTTATAGAGGAACTGCTCCATCCACCCAAACCATTTGTCTCCAGCCATTCCAGGCGCGAACTGGTGTCAAAGTCGGCCAGTCGGTTTTTATCTGTTTGCAGCATACAATCGTTCATTGAAAAGGTAAAGGGAATATTGTGCAGGTGTTTTCTATTGGTTTTTTTCAAACCGACTGATACGGTTGATCAGTTCCGCCACCACGCCGGTCCAGCCCGTTTGGTGTGAAGCACCTACACCCCGGGCGGTATCTCCGTGAAAGTATTCATAGAACAAAACAAGGTCTTTGAAATGCGGGTCATTTTGATAAATGGAATGATCTGCATGTGCTGGCCGTTTGCCCTGCTCATCCTTTTGGAAAATGGATACCAATCTCTTTGCTACATCAACGGAAACTTCTTCCAGGCATATTTTTTTCCCGGAGCCGGCGGGCATATCTACCGTAAAATCCAGTGAATGGTATTCACTTAAGGTTTGCAGTGCATTTACCAGCAGATAGTTCATCGGCATCCAAACCGGACCGCGCCAGTTGCTGTTGCCGCCAAACAAAGAAGTGTTCCCTTCCGCTGGCTGGTAATCGAGTCCGAAATATTGACCGTCGATATGCACTCCATATCCTTTCTCATGGAGTTTAGAAATGGAACGGATACCGCCGGGCGAAAGAAATTCTTTTTCGTCGAGTAATGCTTTCATCAATCGCTCAAGCCGATCCCTTGGTACCAGGGAGAGCAGGATATCGCTGTCATCCGTCAGGGTTTCAATGACCAGGTGGTGACCATTGTCCTGCCGGTATTGCTGAAACCATTTTAGTCGCCGGTAAAAATCCGGTACTTTCTCCAGGCTGCTTCTTTTCAGCACGAGCACTGCGAACAAAGTACTCAACCCGACCAGGCTGCGCACCTTCAGCGGAATGTAGCGGCCATCGGGCATGGAGAGTACGTCGTAGAAAAATCCTTCTTCCTCATCCCAGCTACCGGTCCAGTCTTCACCAATGCGATTAAGTGACTCTGCGATATAAATAAAGTGCTCGAAGAATTTAGTGGTGACGTCTTCGTAGGTGTGATCTGTTTGCGCAATTTCCAATGCCATTTCAAGCATATTCAAACAATACATCGCCATCCAGCTGGTGCCATCGGCCTGTTCCAGCATGCCACCGCCCGGCAAGGCACTGCTCCGGTCGAAAACGCCGATATTGTCGAGACCAAGGAAGCCACCTTCAAATACGTTTTTCCCTTTGTGGTCTTTTCGGTTTACCCACCAGGTAAAATTGATCAGCAGTTTTTGGAAAACGCGTTTTAGAAAATCAATATCTCCTTTACCTGTTTTATTTTTTTCGGTTTTGTATACCTGCAAACAACTCCATGCGTGCACGGGCGGATTCACGTCGCCGAATGCCCATTCATAGGCAGGCAGCTGGCCATTGGGATGCATGTACCATTCCCGCAAAAACAGGATTAGCTGTTCTTTCGCGAAACTTGCATCGACCATCGACAAAGGCACGCAGTGAAAGGCAAGGTCCCAGGCCGCATACCAGGGATATTCCCATTTATCGGGCATCGAAATAATGTCTTCATTATTGAGCGAATGCCATTCGTGGTTGCGCCCATTTTTTCGGGCAGAGGGGGGAGCGGGTTGACCTTTGTCGCCATTGAGCCATTTGGGTATATCGATATTGAAATATTGTTTACTCCACAACAAGCCGGCAAAGGCCTGGCGCTGGATATTGAACAGATCCGCGTCCTTAGTTTCAGAAATTTCCTGATAAAAGGCGTCTGCTTCCAGCACGCGTTGCGTAAAAACAGTGTTGAAGTCTTGTGCAAGCGGGTTACCCGCCAGCTGCGACTTGCACAGGCGAAGGCGTACAGTTATTTCCTGTTGCGCCGGAACTACAAAATAATAATGTGGTGCAAACTTGCTGCCTTCTTGTTTGTCCGACAGCCATGAATAATCGCCGGCAATAAGGGCTGAATGAAAGGCGTCTTTTACAAAGGGTGTTTTGTTGGGGTAGCCGAATATGCGTTCGGTATTGGTTTCGTTTTCGGTAAACAGCGTGCGTTGTGGGGCATCAAAATAAAAAAAATAATTGCCAAGCTCAGGATGTTGCAATTGCACGGTACCAAATTCCTGATTGCTTTCCAGGGGCGAAATCACCGGTCGCTCCTGCATCAATCCAACACTCCAGAGATTTCTGCACCAAAGTGTTGGCAGCAAATGCAGGGCTGCAGCCGCTGGCCCGCGGTTATAAGCTGTGATCCGGATACAGATGTCTTCGGTATCGTTTTTAGCATATTCTGTAAATACATCGAAGTACCTGTTTTCATTGAAGATGCCTGTATCAAGTAATTCGTACTCTGGCTCCGTTTTACTCCTGTTCCGGTTGGTGACAACAAGATCTTCGTAAGGGAAAGCGGTCTGCGGATATTTGTACAGGTGCTTCATGTACGAATGCGTGGGCGTACTATCGAGGTAATAGTAAAGTTCTTTCACGTCTTCACCATGGTTGCCTTCGTTGCCGGTAAGTCCGAACAATCTTTCTTTCAATATTGGGTCTTGCCCGTTCCAGAGGGTCACTGCAAAGCAGATTCGCTGCAGTTCGTCGCTGATACCAGCGATACCATCTTCGCCCCAGCGGTATACCCGGCTGCGTGCATGGTCGTGCGGGAAATAATCCCAGGCTTGTCCGTGTTCGCTATAATCTTCGCGAACGGTACCCCATTGGCGTTCGCTGAGGTAGGGTCCCCATTTTTTCCAATGAGGCGTTTGCAGTCTTTGCTGTTCCTGGTTCATGTGTTGGTTGATTGGGTGGTTGCGACCATCGCCGGACGGCGTCATAACCGCTGTTGAGCTGTAGGTGTATTGCAGTGTTGGTATAGTATCGTCGATGCTGTTTTACCCGTTGTCCTCAAAGCCCGGGTACAATGTCATACCTCCGTCTACAAAAAGGGTTGTACCATTCACATAATCAGCATCGTCGCTGGCAAGGAATACGGCTGCTTTGCCGATGTCTTCTACCTGCCCGATGCGTTTTTCAGGAATGAGTTTTAAGAGTTGTTGTAAGTGGGCAGAGGTATCCCAGGCATCGTGGTTGATGGGCGTGGCTATCGCACCCGGTGCAATTGAATTGATCCGGATCTTTTGCGGTGCATATTCCTGGGCGATGGTTTTCATCATCATCATGATTCCGCCTTTGCTAGCCGCATAGTTGGCATGGCCTGCCCAGGGAATCACTTCGTGCACACTGCTCATACAAATGATTTTGCCCGCGGCTTTGCTTTTAGAAGGGTCTACACCGCGACGAAGAAATTCTTTGATCGCTTCGCGTGCGCAGAGGAATTGTCCGGTAAGGTTGACAGATAGTACAAAATTCCATTGCTCGAGGGTCATCTCTGTGAATTTCGCATCCCGTTGTAAACCGGCATTGTTGACAAGGATATCCACGGTTCCAAACATTGCGATCGTATCCTGGAACATTTTGATGACCTGATCTTCCTTGCTCACATCGCAGGCATAGGTCATGCCCGTACCGCCTTCGGCTTTAATTTCCTGCAAAACCTGTTCTGCCATATCCTTTGCCGCGGGAACGGGATAGTTAATAACAACGATGGCGCCTTCTGCTGCCATTGATTTTGCAACGCCTGCGCCGATGCCGCTGCTGGCCCCCGTGATGATAGCAATCTGTCTGCTTAGTTTTTTGTCCATGTTATTGTGTTTAATATAGTGTTCCGTAATGCAAGTGCTGTTCCGTTTCTTTAAAGGCATGTAAGCCGTGTTCGATTAGCCTGATTTCAAAATCGGTGATGATATTTACATAGTTCTTGTGCGCAGATTCTGCCGATGAAAAAGGATTCCGGTGCAGGTAGGCGTCGTGCATAGTGCGTCCCTTGTTCGACATGAAATAAAAATGATCCGCACTTTGCAATTGTCCCCACTCTTCCAGCATCTGCTCATTCCGCGTTTTGTGCACCATTTTTTCCAGGCTGTATATTTTTCTCAGCATATTGTTTTGCATGCTATTCTCGCACCAAACGCAGCATTCAATCTCCTTGTCGCCCCAGGAAATAGTGGTAGGAACATCGTATACTGCAGTTGGTTCAAAACTGGCAATAATTTCAGATGGCAGGGCGAATCGCCAGTCTTCGTTCTGCAAAATCGCCGGGGCCAGGTTTTCTAAAAAATCGAATATGCCCGTGTTCCTCGTTTTGTAGAGCCCAAAAGTCTCGTAGTCCATCAGTAAATGGATGGTCTCCGCCCTGGTATGCGCATGTATCCAACCCGCATATTTTTCTGCAGTGAGCGGATGTTCTTCCCAATCTTGCTGGTCAAAGCGAAACGCGATATCGTCACTGAGACCGGCATTTCGTGGCAGCAATGCTAAGGGCGTTTCACCCGGCGCACGGAATACATGGTTGGGCGAACGCCCGTTCAGAAATTTGCCAATGCCTTCACACCAGATGGCTTTAAAGCCGAGCCCATGCGCTACCGAAGCCATCTCATTGCAGTAGATGAGTTCGGTGTTACGAAGCACGGTGGTTTCCATGTCGAAAAGATCTTTTACCAGTTTCGCATGCATCTGCAATTGGCGGGCGAATTCCTTTTTTGAATAGAGCCAGCAAAGCGAATTGTAATAGGTCTCTCCCAGGAATTCGATGCAGCCGGTGGCAGCCAGTTCGCGGAACGATTCAATGACATCGGGCCGGTAAGAGCAGAGTATTTCCAATGCGGTGCCCGAAATCGAATAACTCAATTTGAACCTGCCTTTGTGTTTCGCTATCATCGATGCCACTATTTCGTTCGCTGGCAGGTAGCACAGCTCCGCCAGTTGGTCTACCAGCATTTGGTCAGCGCGGGAATTGAAATAGCTGTCAGCCTTTCCGATGCTGCCGGCGTCATAATTGTTCAGTGCCTTTGGCAGGTGAACTTTAAAGCATAAGTTAAGTGCTCGCATATCGTTGATTCAATACAGGTGATGGGTTGAATCGGGTATGTTTTCAGCAGGTTCGGAAAGAGCTCGAGCGAGGAATTAGTTCCAGGCGATGGGGTTGTGCAGTTCGATGGATTTTCGATCGTAGATAAGCAAACCAGCATCGCGTAGTTCATTGAACAATACGTTTACACTTTGACGGGAAGTAGAGATCACACCCGCAATATCACTATGGGTGAGGTAATTGTTGAGAATGATTTTATCGCCGATACGATTGCCATCCGTAAACGCCCAGTGTTTCATGAACCGGATCAGCCGGGACTTTGCGTCCCGTAAGACAAGGTCAGAATGACGGTTTTCGAGCCGACGCAATTTCTCGTTCACGGTGTTGGCGTAGTTCAGCGCCACCGTGATATTGTCCTGGAGCAGACTTTTAAAATCACGCACATGAAAGCTGCAGATGATCGTATTCGAAGTGAGTGCCTTGGCCAGCTCAGCCAGTGAAAATTGCCCCTGCAGTCCCAGGTCGCCGAAGATATCGGGAGCAGTAAGAATGTCTTTTACCAGCTCTTCTTCGGTTTCTTTGCTTTCGGTAATCTTTATTTTCCCCCTGATAAGCAGGTGCAGTTTGCCAAAGCCGGTATCACCGTAACCGATCAGTTCGCCTTTGGCAGCGGTTTTAATTTTTGCATACCCTGCGATCTCCTGCAGTTTTTGCTCAGAAATCCCTGCGAAGAGCGGGTGAGATTTCAGGTAGATAAATTTCATTTCCTGCGACATACATGTTGATTTTTAGGGATGTTACATTGGTAAAACAAACTCAGGGCAGCGGTAGATTCGTCAGGGTCGGAAACTGGTTATAGCATTTTCAATTTTTGATATCAGCACATTTTTGGGTGTGAGCCCAACGGCGTGGTCAACGATTTTTCCGGATTTAAAAAAGAGTATTGTCGGAATATCGTTGATGCCGTATTCTTTGTCCAGGCCCAGGTCTTTGTCTACATCCACGGTATAAAAATCCACGACACCTTCATAGGCGGAAGCGAGTTCATTGTATACGGGTTCTATTATCTGGCTGGCCCCGTTCCATTCTTTTCTGAATTGTACCAGGGAGAGATGACTGTTGGCGATTACTTCGGTATTAAAATCTGACTGGCTCACTTGCTTATTCATTGATTCATGTTTGACTGGAATAAGACAGCCAATCGGTGTGCCAGACCTGAAGGCGGGATCAGGTAGACGGCTGAAAGCCTTTACCAGTAAGCATTTCAGGGAAATAGGCCTTGTGTTAACAAACGAGGTTTTCTGCGTTTTTCTCCCAATATGTTGGGAGCTTCCCAATATGTTGGGAGAGGGTTTCCAAATGATAGCGCGTTGCGGCAGGTGTCGGCTTTCCGACAGATCCCGGAACCGGGAGAATCTAGTTTTGTGTTATGAGACGCATGATTTTTTTACTGGTGCCGGTGCTGCTGTGTGCAGGCGCCATCAATGCACAGGAGCGACACAGTTATTCACTGACAGATCTTGCAGCATCCGTTGGGAGTTCGGAAGGCACGGTAGCGGCATCCTATGTGTACAACTGGCGATTGGGTAAAAGGAAAAGGGCTGAGATTGGAGCAGGATTACGATGGACCAGCTATTTTGGCGGAACGAAAAACTTTACGACCGCGCCGGGCCGGTTGGCAAGATCGACTACGATACCCTTTGTAATCGTATTCGCCGGACAAGAAACGCAGAACTGGGATACGCTAACGGTGCAAAGGCCGATCGTTCACTCGCTGAACCTGACCGCCAATTTTGGTTACCGCATCGGCCATCGCTGGCTGCTGGGGTTTAATATCGATTTGGCTGGAATTACGTTTGGACCTAACCGTAAGGCAACACTCACCAGCAATGGCATTCCTTCGCAGGAGCCTGCGGCAAAACCAGCCCGCTGGAATGTGTTGCTCACGGGTGATAATGATTACGGGAGTCTTAATTCAGAGTTCTTTCTACGATACAAACTAAATGAAAAATGGTCCATCCGGGGCATTTATGATTTTTATTTCGCGGAATACAAGACGAATACCGTGTTTCAGACCGCGCCGGATGGTACGGTCGTGAACAGGTTTCGAAACAAAGTGAACGCCCTGGGCATTGGTGTTAGT
>JAGWTK010000149.1 GCA_028876035.1 Bacteroidota bacterium | reverse complement strand
GATGACGGCGATTCCATGAAAACTTTCCTGCACGATGCTGCCACTATCGGCCAGCTGATCCTGTGCTTTTTTTGAACGGCCACGGATGCGTTTGCCGAACACTACGGCCAGCAGCGCAATAACGGGCACGACGGAGAGCATGACCAGCGCGAGTTTGGTACTTATGAGGAATATAAAGACCAGGCCAATCGTCAATGTAAAAATACCCCGGAGAAATTCTGCAAGTGTAAAGGAAATGGCATCCTGTATCTGCGAAAGGTCGGAAGAAATACGGCTGCTCAGTTCGCCCACGCGCTTCTCCGAAAAAAAAGACATCGGCATGGTCAGCAGTTTGCTGAACACATCGCGCCGCATGTCTGCCAAAGATTTTTCTCCCACCTCCGTAAGCAGGTACACGCGCATGTAAGAGAAAATAGTTTGTACGGTTAGCTGCAAAAAAATGAGCAGGAGCGTAGTATTCAAGCTCCAGTGAATATTGGCGATGCTGAACTTGCCGGAAAGCGGAGCGGCTGCACCACTGGTAAGGGCTGCGCCTGCTCCGGGCGAGGCTGCATCGATCATCTTCCCTAAAAACAAAGGGAAAAGTGCCGTTGAAAAAGCAGAGAGTGCGATGAATACAAGGCTAAGGATAAACTTGCCGCGGTAGGGCCGGAGGTATTTGAACAATACCAGTGCCTGCCGGAGATTCTCCTTATTAATTTTTGCTTTGATGGGTTCTGCCCGCTGTAGTCCGTTCCGGTCATTAGCTCCTGCCATAAAAAAATAATGCTAAAGGTAGAGAACTGCTTTTTGTCCGCACCAGGTGCGGAGCTGAAATGGTCAGACGAACGGGACCAGGAAATATTGTGAGACGGCAGTTGTAATGAGCAGCAGGCAAAAAAAAGCCCCTGCCGGGGCTGAATACATTTTGTTGGTTGTAGAAACGATCAGTGTTTCATCGAACTTGAATCTTTACGGCGACTATTTCCGGCAGCACTGTCTTTGCGTGGATAGGCTGTGTCTGCCATCGACGGATTGGTGGCGCTGCTGTTATCGGGCGGCGTCACTACGTTCGATGAACTGTCGGTACTAACAGAACCAGTCTCCTGGTTGCCATTTGTACCCGTACCATTCCCGCAGGAGGTGATCCATAAGGCGGCCGCTGCAAGCAGGGCCATTGAATAAAACTTTTTCATACGTATGTTTTGCCCATGCGGAGCGAAAAACCATGCCAGCGGGCAGGCAGTGCGAATACCTAATGTTATTTTAATTGGTCAAAAAAAAAACAAAACCCCGTGAACGGGGCTCTGTCATTAAACCAACACGAATACATTATTGTAGGGTAGCCGTTATACGAATGCTACGGATGAGTTGATGTAGTTGATAAGTGAAGCGGTATTCTTCAGCTTTAGTTTTTTCAGAATGTTGTGACGGTGCACTTCTACGGTACGAAGGGAAATGAACAACCTTCCCGCAATTTCTTTGGAGGAACAACCCTCGCGTATGAGGTTGATGATTTCCAGTTCGCGGTTGGTGATGGAATTTACATCTGGCTGGTTGCTGGTTTCGCCGTTCAGGGCCTGCTCCGAGATAATGTCTTTTACTTCATTGCAGATGTATTTATTGCCCTGGCTCACTTCCATGATCGCGTGCAGCATTTCTTCCCGGGATGAGTTTTTGGTTACATATCCCATGGCGCCCATCTGCATCATTTTCTTTACGTACAATGGTTGCGAGTAAGAAGATATGCTGATTACCTGTGAGCCCGGCTGCTGCTTGCGGATTTTCTGCGTTGCTTCCAGTCCGGCAAATACCGGCGTATTAATATCCATCAGGATCACATCCGGACGTTTGTCTGATGCCAGTTCAACGGCTTTGTCGGCATCGCCGCAATCGGCTACAACAGTGAAACGGGAATCGAGGTTGAGGAGATAGGTCCAGGTGTCGCGGTTTAGCTTAGAGTCATCTGCAATCAATACACGAATCTTGGTCATAGTGGCTGGTTTTAGGTCAAGGAAGATATTTGGATAAATGTTGCCAGTGTATTTGCTACACTTGCGTACAAAGTAAACTATAGAAATCTCCGTGGTAAATAGTTGGATCGACTAAAACCCACTAATCTTTTGTTGTACCATTACGTAGACGATCGACTACCAAAATTGCCGGAAACACCTAGCGAAGATTTTATCCGCCTAAGAATTGTTTGAAAGAATCGTAAGTGTATCCATTAGCAATATGCCGTTTTTCACGGACGCCGGCAGGGTTGATAAGGAATTGCACGGCAAGTTGTTTACGTACATCTGCTTAATTACTCTTTCAACGGAAATGGAGGATTCATTATCTTCATCAGATAACAACCAACTACCTGTTTATGAAAAAGTACACTTTTGTCGTATTTGCCGGGGCCCTTGTATGTTTACTCCTCGCCGTGTCGTGTAACGATCAGGGAAAACAATTGGCTACGCCCGGAGCGGAAAACCAGGTGGAGCGCGGACATTACCTGGTCACCACCATGGGATGCAACGATTGCCACTCTCCTAAAATATTTACGGATCACGGACCGGAACCAGACAGCAATTTGCTTTTATCGGGCCATCCTTCTTCGATACCGGTTGCCGCATTTGATACGGCCACAGCCAAAAACTGGGTGCTGTTTCACCCCATGAATACCGTTGCCATTGGTCCCTGGGGAACCAGCTTTGCCGCCAATCTTACACCCGACTCCACCGGGCTTGGTGGCTGGACAGAAGCGCAGTTCTCCCTCGCCTTGCGTCATGGAAAATCAAAAGGCCTGGCATCCGGACGCATGTTGTTGCCACCGATGCCCTGGACAAACTATGCGCAGCTGAGCGATGAAGACTTACATGCGATCTTCAGCTATCTCCAGTCGCTGAAGCCAGTGCACAACGTTGTGCCCCAACCAATCCCGCCAGGACCGATCGCTGCTAAATAATGCTGCTGTAGTTTTACGCGATGAAATCAACACCTGAAGTTTGGTTAAGAGGCCCGCTCCGGGGCATTCCAGCATTGCTGCAACCAGTGGCACACGCCCTGCTGCAGGTAGATGAAGAGATAGCCGAACTGATGGAAGGTTTTCCTGACACAGGTTTGTATGAGCAACCTGCCGGCATGGCCTCCGTTGCCTTTCACCTGCGGCACATGCGCGGTGTGCTCGACCGTTTGTTTACGTACGCCGGCAATGCAGCACTGTCGCCTGAACAGTTGCAATATTTAAACGCCGAAGGAAAGTTCGAACCTGGCATCAGCAGCGTGCAACTCGTCAATGCCTTTCACCGGCAGGTGCAAATCGCCGTTGAAAAATTAAAAAACTTTGATGAGCGTCATCTTACTGACACCAGGTTGGTAGGCCGCCAACAGATTCCATCCACGGTCATTGGTTTGCTGGTGCACGCCGCAGAGCACACGACAAGACATTATGGGCAGCTGCTGGTGACGGTAAAAGTGCTGGGTAGAATGTAAGATATAAGATATGTTGATGTAAGATATGCGTGCATACTTGCCAAATGCGGTACGTCCAGATTCCATATACCACCAACCAGATACAATTTGATATCGCTGATGGCTGATGTGATCATGGCTGATATGAGTTCATCCCAACTAGATGTTTTTGGCATCTCAACATGTAAGGAGGTAAGATACGGCACCTGACTCGCCGCACAGAAAGAGATCGCTGCAAAATGCAAGCTGTCAGAACAGACGCAGGGATTGCGAATAGAAGAACTAAAAACTACGAACCAAAAACTATAAACGTTCACTACGGAGTGAGAACATCCAACCAAAACCGATCGACTAAAGACTAAGGACTACCGACTAAGGACTAAAGACTACCGACTAAGGACTAAAGACTACCGTCCGCCTTCTTCATAGTAAGACCTTGCACTGATTCCCTGTTGCGACAATGCGGACTGCTTTTCAAAGTAGAGACTCCTGTAGCGGGAAGCGGTGCCAACATCATTCATTTTCTGGTAGAGCATAAAACTCGTGTAATAGAAATCGAGCAATGCCTGCCAATGTATCTCAGGGTTGGCGGCCAGTAGCTGGGACTCGTGGAAAATTTTTTCGCCTTTTTCGGGTTCATTTGCTTCGAGCTCCAGGTTTACCAGCATATTGTTCGTCATGAGTACCCGGAGCTGATTCCCCTGTCGTTTCCAGTAGGCACGCGAAGTAAGTGCCAGCATCACAGCGGAATCAAGTTTCGATTCCAGCTGGTAGAAGCGCGCCAGGTCAAGCTGAGCAAGTGCCACCCCGGCATTTTCTTTCTGGGCGGTGTACAGGGCGATGGTGGTATTGGTTTCCTGTTTGGCCTCAGTGTATTTACCCATCCTTCCCAGCAAAAAGGCTTTGTATTTATGATTCAGTGCCAGGTTGGGCGTATCTGCCAAAGCTTGCCAGGCGAGGATAGATTTATCAATGTACTCAAGTGCTTTTTTGTTTTGCCGGCCTTGCTGGCTCTCATTTTGAAACTTTCCGGCCACGGCAGCGAGTTGCTGCTTTTCTGCCGGCGATGCCTGCGCATTGCGCACCTTAGTGACCAGTGCGGTAAATGCGCTGCTGTTGGTAAACAAATCTGTTTCCTGTGCCAAAAGGGGTCGGGCGGCCAATGCAAGCAGTATGAAAAGAAAAGGTTTCATTTAAATCATCGCGTTAGTTGGTTTTGCCCGGATACACTTTCAATGCAGCTTCCAGGCAATCCATGGCTTTGTGTATCGCCTCGGTGTTCAATACATAGGCGAGTCTTACTTCGTTTTTTCCAAGTCCCGGCGTGCTGTAAAATCCGGAAGCCGGCGCCAGCATCAGCGTTTCATTGTTCATTGAAAAAGACTCCAGCAGCCATTGACAAAATACATCGGCATCATCCACCGGTAGTTTAGCCATAGCATAGAATGCACCGCCGGGGTTCGGACAAAACACACCCGGAATACGATTGAGTCTCTCTACCAATGTATCACGCCTTTTTTTATATTCTGCCTTGGTATGATCAAAATAATCGCCTGGCAGGTCAACCGCCGCTTCGCCGAGGATCTGCGCAAAAGAAGGCGGACTGAGCCTGGCTTGTGCAAATTTCATGGCGGCATCCAGCACCATCTTATTCTTGGTTACAAACGCACCAATGCGTCCGCCACAGGCACTATAGCGTTTGCTGATGGTGTCCATCAGGATAACATTGTCTTCGATGCCTTTTAAATGCATGGCGCTGCAATGTTCACCCGCATAGCAAAACTCGCGGTAGGCTTCATCCGCAAACAGGTAAAGTGAATGATCTTTCACAATTTGCCGAAGTGTTTCCATTTCAGTCCGGCTGTAGAGATAGCCCGTGGGATTATTGGGATTGCACAGCACGATGGCTTTGGTGCGCGGCGTAATGGCTTTTTCAAATTCGCTGATGGCCGGCAGGGCAAAGCCGCTGTCGATCGATGAGGTGATCGGTACCACTTTCACACCGGCTTCAACGGCGAATCCATTGTAATTGGCGTAAAATGGTTCGGGGATGATCACTTCATCACCTGCATCCAAACAAGTCATAAAGCCAAACAGGATGGCTTCGCTACCGCCCGTGGTGATAATGATTTCGTTCGCACTAACGTCGATGCCTACACCTTTATAATAAGTAGTCAGTTTTTTCCGGTAGCTCTCATTGCCCGCACTATGACTATATTCAAGTACTTTGAAATCGGCGCGACGGACCGCGTCCAGGGCCGCAGCGGGCGTTTCAATATCGGGCTGCCCGATATTCAGGTGGTACACGCGGATCCCTTTTTTCTTGGCCGTTTCGGCAAAAGGCACCAGTTTACGAATGGGCGATGCAGGCATTTCCTGTCCTCTCTTGCTAATCGATAACATAGCGCAAAAATAAGTAAAGGCCATTGTGTTGGCCGGTAGAAATAAAAAAAGCCACCAGGCAAAGGTGGCTTTGAATAATATAGATGCTTGTACAGAATGCTTAAAATCCGAGTGTACCATCGTTGCTCTCAGGCGCTTCAGCAGCGGGGGCTTCCGGAGCGGCAGGCATTTCCTCAACGGGTTCCGGGGCGGGTGCCGGAGCAGGCATTGGTGCCGGTTGTGCAACGGGTTTTTTCTTAGGGGCCGCTTTCTTTGGAGCGGCTTTCTTTTTAGGAGCTGCTTTTTTCTTTGGCGCTGCTTTCTTTTTGGGCGCTGCCTTTTTTTTCGGGGCTGCTTTTTTCTTTGGGGCCGCTTTCTTTTTTGGGGCTACTTTTTTCTTGGGGGCTGCCTTCTTTTTAGGAGCTGCCTTTTTCTTTGGCGCTGCTTTTTTCTTAGCAGCTTTCTTTTTCGGCGCTGCTTTTTTCACTGGTTTTTTAGCCGCCGCTTTCTTTTTTGGGGCCTTTTTCTTGCTGGCCATATGGTGTATGAATTTTTAGGTTAGAAATGACTTCTAAATTTAGTAAAGCTTTTTAATTACCAACAAATTTTCCATTGCTATTTGTGAAAAAAGACCAGGTACCTGCAAGGCCTATGGGTTTGGCTTATACGGGTAACCGCATTCCGGGGCCATTAATTGACCCAACGGGCCCTTTGCCGGGATAATAGACCAGTTTGTCCGTATGGAGAATTGGGTATGGAATTTTCGCCGAAATGGTTACCTTTGCGCGCCAAAAGGCTCTTTGGGCCGGTTGGCAGGAAATAACCCGGGAACTTAACGATTTAATATACAAAAATGGCAGACTTAAAATTTCAAAGAAACTTTGGTATCGCGGCTCACATTGACGCCGGAAAAACGACCACTACGGAGCGTATTCTCCGTTATACAGGTATGATCCACCGGATTGGTGAAGTACATGATGGTGCGGCCACGACCGACTGGATGGAGCAGGAGAAGGAGCGGGGTATTACCATTACCTCGGCCGCCGTAAGCTGCCAGTGGGCTTTCCCTACTGTTAAGGGTAAGGAAACCGCCGACACAAAAAAGTACTCTTTTAATATTATCGATACCCCCGGACACGTGGATTTCACCGTGGAAGTAGAGCGCTCCATGCGCGTACTCGATGGTTTGATCGCCCTGTTCTCTGCTGTGGACGGCGTAGAGCCACAGTCTGAAACCGTATGGCGCCAGGCCAACCGTTATGGGGTTCCCCGTATCGGCTTTGTAAACAAAATGGACCGTGCCGGTGCCGACTTCCTCATGGTGGTGAAGCAGGTAAAGGAAATGCTGGGTTCTAAAGCCGTTCCCCTGCAGTTGCCCATCGGTGCAGAAGATGATTTCAAAGGCGTAGTGGACCTGATTAAAATGAAGGGTATCATCTGGCACATGGAAACAGAAGGGATGACTTTCGATGAAATCGATGTTCCTGCCGACATGGTGGAAGAAGCCAAAGAATGGAGAGCACAACTGGTGGAAGCCGTTGCCGAATATGATGACAAACTCATGGAAAAATTCTTTGATGACCCCAACAGCATCACCGAAGATGAAATGCATGAGGCCATCCGCAAAGCGACCATCGACCTGAGTATTGTGCCGATGATGTGCGGTTCTTCCTTTAAGAATAAAGGTGTACAAACCGCACTCGATGCCGTTTGCCGTTACCTGCCTTCACCGGTAGATATTCCTGATACCATCGGTACCAATCCGGATACCGGCGAACAGGAAGTACGCAAGGCGGAAGCGAAAGCACCGTTTGCGGCACTGGCATTCAAAATCATGACCGACCCCTTCGTAGGTCGCCTGGCATTCTTCCGTTGTTATTCTGGTCACCTCGATGCGGGTTCTTATGTCTTGAACGTAAGAAGCGGCAAAAAAGAGCGTATCAGCCGTATCATGAAGATGTTTGCCAACAAACAAAACCCGATCGACTTCATCGAAGCAGGTGATATCGGTGCTGCAGTAGGCTTCAAAGAAATCAAAACCGGTGATACACTTTGCGACGAGAACCATCCCATCGCACTGGAAAACATGTTTATCCCCGAGCCCGTAATCGCCATCGCCGTTGAGCCCAAGGCCCAGGCAGATGTAGACAAAATGGGTATGGCCATCGCGAAACTGGTAGAAGAGGATCCTACGCTGCGCGTGAATACCGACGAAGAAACGGGTCAAACCATTCTCCGTGGTATGGGTGAGCTGCACCTCGAGATCATCGTAGATCGTATGAGAAGGGAGTTTAAAGTAGAAGTAAACCAGGGTGCACCCCAGGTGGCCTATAAAGAAGCCTTCCAGGCGACTGTTGAACACCGTGAAGTGCTGAAAAAGCAAACCGGTGGTCGCGGTAAATTCGCTGATATCGTGTTTAACCTCGGTCCGGCTGACGCTGAATGGCTCACCGAAAACCCCGGTAAACACTACCAGTTCGTGAACGATATCTTCGGAGGTTCTATCCCCCGCGAATTTGTTCCGGCTATTCAGAAAGGTTTTGAGCAGGCAATGACAACCGGTGTATTGGCCAACTACCCGGTGGACAATATGAAGATCCGCGTATTCGATGGTAGCTACCACCAGGTTGACTCTGACTCGATGAGCTTTGAATTGTGTGCTAAATCCGGTTTCCGTGAAGCAGCCCGCAAAGCCAAGCCTGTACTGCTGGAACCGATCATGAAAGTAGAAGTTGTAACACCCGACCAGTACATGGGCGATGTTACAGGTGACCTTAACCGTCGCCGTGGTATGCTCGAAGGAATGGACAGCCGTAACAATGCACAGGTGATCAAAGCCAAAGTGCCGCTGAGCGAAATGTTCGGTTATGTTACACAGCTTCGTTCAATGTCTTCCGGCCGCGCCGCTTCTACCATGGAGTTCTCGCATTACGCGCCGGCTCCGAACGGTATCTCTGAAGAAGTGATCG